>JBOIAH010000032.1:0-1511 GCA_050739055.1 Steroidobacteraceae bacterium
GTGTTCCCCTGCGGCGGACCCGGGACAGGCGCGGCCGCACCCGGCATCGCGACCGCGGTGGCGGCGGCCGCGTTCGGCGCCGACAATCCGTGGCCGACGATCGTGCCGGCGCTCACTCGCGCACCTCCAGCCAGCCCTTCTCGACGGCCAGCGCGACGAAGGCCTTCACGTCCCCGGCCAGCCCGGTGAGGGTGTAGGTGCGCTCCAGGTCGGCCACGATATCCGCCACCGTGCGTACACCGTCGCAGCGGCTCATGATCGCCCCCGCGCTGCTGTTGAGCTTCACCATGCCCTCCGGGTACAAGAGCACGTGCGCCTCCTGCGCCGGCTCCCACTGCAGGCGCATGCCGTGCGCGATCGCGGCCCTGGACGTGTCCTCAACTTCCCTCACCCGCTCACCCCGTAGGCCGCCGCCATGGCGTCGTTCATCTGCCACAGCACGTCCAGCTTGAACTGCAGCACCTCGAGCGCGCGCTGCTGCGCGGCGCGCGTGGTAAAGCGCTCGAGCGTCACCGCGAGCCCGAACTCGACGTCGCGGCGCGCCAGGCTCACGCGGCTCTGGAAGTAGCTTAAGCCTTCCGGGTCGATCCACGGGTAGTGCTGCGGCCAGGTGGCGAGGCGCTGCTGGTGGATCTGCGGGGCGAACAGCTCCGTGAGCGAGGCGCACACCGCTTCGGGCCAGGGCGCGCGGCGCGCGAAATTCACGTAGGCATCGACGGCGAAGCGCACGCCCGGCAGCAGCTGCTGCAGGCTCTCCACCTGCGCGCGCTCGAGCCCCACCGCCGCGGCGAGCCGCAGCCACGAGTCGATCCCGCCCGGATCCTCGCCATGGCCGTCGTGATCGAGAATGCGCTGCACCCAGTTGCGGCGCACGGCGCGCTCATCGCAGTTGGCGAGAATGGCCGCGTCCTTCACCGGGATGTTGACCTGGTAGTAGAAGCGGTTCGCCACCCAGCCGCGGATCTGCTCGCGGCTCGCCTTGCCGGTGTTGAGCATCACGTTGAAGGGATGATGAATGTGGTAGGCGCGGCCGCGCTCGCGCAGCTGCTGCTCGAACTGCGCGCGCGTCCAGGCGAGAGCCGTCACAGCTCGATCTCCTGGCCATCGCAGGCGACCTCGATCCTGCGGCGGGTGAGCTCGGCGCGCTGCGGGGAATCCTCATCGAGAATGGGGTTGGTGTTGTTCACGTGGATCAGGATCCGGCGCGTGCCGGCGGGGAGCTGGTCGAGCCACTCGAGCATACCCCCGGGGCCGCTTTGTGGCAGGTGACCCATGTCACGCGCGCGGTGACGCGACAGCCCGAGCGAGAGCATCTCCGCGTCGCTCCAGAACGTGCCGTCGACCAGGACGCAGGCGGCGCGGCGCATGGCGCCCCACAGCGCCTCCTGCATCGACCCGAGGCCCGGGGCGTAGACCAGGGTTGTGGCGCTGCCCGCGTCGCCGATCACGAGCGCCACGTTGTCCCCCGGCACGGGGGCTGCGCGGTGCGGCGAATAGGGCGCGGGCTTGCC
>JBOIAH010000033.1:0-2049 GCA_050739055.1 Steroidobacteraceae bacterium
CAAGGGGGTAAAGCCGGTGCGCGGCGGAGCGCGCGGGGACCTGTTCTGCCGCGTGGTCGTCGAGACACCGGTGCACCTGGCTGCCGAGCAGCGCGAGCTCATCCGGCAACTGGAGGAGTCGCTGAAGGCTCACCCGGCCAAGCACGCGCCGCGCGAAAAGGGCTTCCTCGAGGGCGTGAAGCGCTTCCTCTCGCGCGAGCCATGATCCGCGCCGCCTTCATCGGAGTCACGGGCCAGATGGGGCGGGCGCTGCTGCGGGCCGCGCCGGAATTCCCCGAGCTCGCCGTCAGCGCTGCGGTGACCTCGCCGCACAACGTCGCGCTCGGGCGCGATGCCGGCGAACTCGCGGGCGTGGGCGCGCTCGGCGTAGCCCTCACGGCCGACCTGGCGTGCGCGCTCGGCGCGGCGGACGTGGCACTCGACTTCAGTGTGCCCGCGGCCACAGGCGCCAACCTCGCAGCCTGTCGCGCCGCGCGCAAGCCGTTGCTCATCGGCACGACCGGACTCGCGGCGGACTTGAGCGCGCAGCTCGGAGCGGCGTCGCGCGACATCGCATTGCTCGTGGCCCCCAACACCAGCGTCGCCGTGACGCTGCTGATCGAGCTGGTGCGGACCACGGCCGGGGTGCTCCCGCCGGGCTTCGATATCGACGTTCTGGAAGCCCATCACCGCGGCAAGCAGGACGCTCCCTCGGGGACCGCGCTCGCGCTCGCGGCGGCGGCCCGCGCGGCCCGCAAGCTGCCCCCATCGCAGGCGGCCCGCCCGACGCCACCCTACGGCCCGGGGCGCCGGGAGGGGGAGATCGGCTTCAGCGTGGTGCGCGCCGGGGACCTCGTCGGGGAGCACCAGGTGCGGTTCTGCGGCCCCGGCGAGCAGCTCTGCCTCACCCACCGGGCGAGCGACCGGGCCATCTTCGCCCGGGGGGCCCTGACGGCTGCGCTCTGGCTGGCGTCCCGGCCGCCGGGGCGCTATGCCATGCGCGACCTGCTTGGTATAAAAACAGAGACTTAGATGCGTTTTTGCGAAAGAACCTCAGTTAGCAGGCGCCCGTGCACCGGGAATTTTCCGTGGACACGCCGCCCGTATAGCCCGTAAAATTTCTGCCTAATCCGTGTACGGGTTAGTCCATGCAAGGCGGGAGGATGTTCGATGAGGACTCCTCCCGCTTTGTGTATGTGCGCCAGGGAGAATTGATCACGTGAGCTTACCTGCGGTGCTCGCGCTGGCCGACGGAACGATCTTCCGCGGCCAGTCGATCGGAGCCAAGGGCAACACCACAGGCGAAGTCGTTTTCAATACCGCGCTCACCGGCTATCAGGAAATCCTCACCGACCCGTCCTACGCGCGCCAGATCGTTACGCTCACCTGCCCGCACATCGGCAACACGGGCACGACCCCGGAGGATCTGGAGGCGGCGCAGATCTACCCGGCGGGTCTCATCATCCGCGACCTGCCGATCCTGCCGAGCAGCTGGCGCGCCAACGAATCGTTGCCGGAGTTTCTCGAGCGCGGCCGCCTGGTGGCGATCGCCGGCCTCGATACCCGCAGGCTGACGCGCATCCTGCGCGAGAAGGGCGCGCAAGCCGGCTGCATCATGACCGGCGAGCACGTGGATGAGGCGGCCGCGGTGAAGGCGGCGCGCAAGTTCCCCGGCCTCAAGGGCATGGATCTGGCCAAGGTGGTCAGCACCAAGCGCAGCTTCCAGTGGAACGAGGGCAGCGTCTGGCCCGAGAGCCCCCGCGCGCCGATCCGCTCGCAGCAGCGCCTGCACGTCGTGGCGTATGACTTCGGCATCAAGCGCAACATCCTGCGGCTGCTGTCCGACTTCGGCTGTCGCATGACGGTGGTTCCGGCGCAGACCGGCGCCGAAGAGGTGATGGCGCTCGAGCCCGATGGCGTGTTCCTCTCGAACGGACCGGGCGATCCTGAAGCCTGCGACTACGCGATCACCGCCACGAAGAAATTCCTCGACAGGGATCTGCCGCTGTTCGGCATCTGCCTCGGTCACCAGATCCTGGGGCTGGCCGCCGGCGCGCACACGGTAAAGAT
>JBOIAH010000034.1:0-2130 GCA_050739055.1 Steroidobacteraceae bacterium
CGACACGATCGCCACCTTCAGGTGCGCGGCGCCGAGCTCGCGCGCCAGCCAGATGGCGAGCGGGGTCTTGCCGGTGCCGCCGACGGTCAGGTTCCCCACCACCACCACGGGGCGCGCGAGACGCCGCGCCCGCACCCAGCCGGCGCGGTAGGCCGCGCGGCGCACGCCGGTCACGGCGCCGTAGGCCCAGGCGAGCGGCTGCAGCAGTGCAGGCCGCGCGCTGTCGGCGTACCACAGTCGCTCGAGCCGCTGCCGCATCGCGCCAACCTCTCAGTCCGAGAACTGCAGGCGGTGCAGCTGTGCGTACAGTCCGCCCCGCCCCAGCAGCTGCGCGTGCGTGCCCTGCTCGACGATCGCGCCGGCGTCGAGCACGATGATGCGGTCGGCCTGCTCGACGGTAGACAGGCGGTGCGCGATGACGAACGTGGTGCGGTGGAGCAAAAGCTGGGCGAGCGCCGCCTGGATGTGGCGCTCGGACTCGGTGTCGAGCGCGGAAGTGGCCTCGTCCAGGATCAGGATCGGCGCGTCCTTGAGCAGCGCGCGCGCGATGGCGATGCGCTGGCGCTGGCCGCCGGACAGCAGCATGCCGCGGTCCCCGACCAGCGTATCGAGCCCGTCGGGCAGAGCGCGCACGAACTCGAGCAGGTGCGCCGCTTCCGCGGCGCGCTCGACCGCGGCCGCGGACACCTCCCGGCCGAACGCGATGTTGTTGCGGATGGTGTCGTCGAACAACACCACGTCCTGGCTCACCACCGCGATCTGTTCGCGCAGGTTGGCGAGCTGGTAGTCGCGCACGTCGTGGCCGTCGAGGCACACGCTGCCCGCGACCGCGTCGTAGAAGCGCGGCAGCAGGTTCACCAGCGTCGACTTGCCGCTGCCGGAACGGCCGACGATGGCCAGCGTCTGGCCCGCCTCTACCGCGAGCGACACGCCGGTGAGCGCCGCCGCCCGGCCCTCGGACACGGCTCCCGAGGCCCCGCCGTAAGAAAAGGACACCCCATCGAACTGCACCTCGCCGCGGACGCGAGCGCTGCGGTATGCGCCTCCCTGCCCTTCCACCGGCTCATCCAGCAGCTCGAACAGGCTCTGCCCGCCGGCAATACCCTGCTGCAGGGGGCCCGCGACCCCGACCAGGTCGCGCAGCGGCTGCGCGATGCTGACGAGTGCGGTCAGGAAGCCGAGCAGGTCTCCCATGCTGGTGCGGCCGTGAACCGCATCCGCAATCGCGATCGACAGCACGAACGAGAATCCCACCACGGTGATGAGCTGCACGGTCGGATTGGACACCCCCTTGGTGAGAATCAGCTTCATGTTCGAGCGCCGGTTGTGCTCGTTGACCGCGGCAAACTGGCGCTCGAGATGCGCCTGGGCGTTGTAGACCTTGATGAGCCGCGGCGCCTCGAAACTCTCCTGGGCGACGCGCGTCACGTCCCCCATGGAATCCTGGATGCGGCGGCTGTAGCGGCGGAACTTGCGGTTGATGACCGACACCAGCCAGCCCACCAGCGGGCCCATGATGAGGGCGATGAGCGCCAGGCGTACGTTCATCCACACCAGAAACCCGATGGACCCGGTGATGGTGAGCGCGGTGCGCAGCACGATGACCACCGAATCGGTAGCCGCCTGGCCGATCTGTTCGGTGTTGTAGGTGAGCCGGGACAGCAGCGCGGCAGACGAGCTGCGATCGAAGAAGCCGATGGGCAGCTGCAGGATCCGCCGAAAAACCTCGCCGCGCATCCGGCACACGATCTGGCGGCCGACGTAGCCCATGAAGTACGTCTGGGTGAAATCGCCGACGCCGCGCAGGACGAACAACCCGATCAGCGCCAGCGGCACCCACACGATGGTGCGCGGATCCTGGTGGGTGAAAGTGCCGTCGCCGAACTTCTTGGCGAACAGCGCGAAGCTGGTCATGGTGGCCGAGAACAGCACCCCGCCGAGGATCCCGAGGATGAAACGGCCGCGGTGCGGCGCGAGGTAGCCGAGCAGCCGCCGGTACGCGGCAAGTGCGCCGCGCCCGCTCCGCGGAGAGTGCCTGCGGCGCGCCTCGGGCCCGGAACTCGCGTCGTTCAAGGCTGGCCCGCCGGCGCTTCCTTGACCGTCGCGATATTGACCTCGGCGAAGCCGAGG
>JBOIAH010000035.1:0-3712 GCA_050739055.1 Steroidobacteraceae bacterium
GCCCGGCAGGCCTCGTGGTCGTGATCGTGCGCGAGGACCTGCTCGGACGCGCGCGTACCGGGACCCCGCACGTTTGGAACTACCAGGCGGTGGCGGCCGAGGGCTCGATGCTCAACACGCCGCCGACCTTCGCCTGGTACCTGGCGGGACTGGTGTTCCGTTGGCTCAAGGCGCAGGGGGGGCTCGCCGCGGTCGGCGCACGCAATCGCATCAAGGCGCAACGGCTGTACGAGGCGATCGATACGTCCGGGTTCTATTCGAATCCGGTTGCGCCGTCATGCCGCTCGTGGATGAACGTGCCGTTCAGGCTCGCCGATGCCGCGCTGGACCAGACCTTCGCCGCCGAGGCGCGCGCCGCGGGGCTCGCCAACCTCGAGGGCCACCGCTCGGTGGGCGGGATGCGGGCCAGCATCTACAACGCCATGCCGCTCGCCGGGGTCGAGGCCCTCATCGCCTTCATGAAGGAGTTCCAGCGTCGTCATGGCTGATACCGCATGACCTACCGCATCCTCACCCTCAACAGCATCAGCCACCGCGGCCTCGAGCGCCTGCCGCGCGAGCGCTACGAGGTCGGCCCCGAGGTTGCGCACCCGGACGCCATCCTGGTGCGCTCCGCGGACCTGCACGCGGCGGCGATCGCCCCCAGCGTGCGCGCCATCGGCCGCGCCGGGGCCGGCGTCAACAATATCCCGGTGTCGCAGATGAGCCGGCGCGGGATTCCCGTGTTCAACGCCCCCGGCGCCAATGCCAACGCGGTGAAGGAACTGGTGCTCGGGAGCCTGTTCGTCGCGGCGCGCAACATCCTCCCGGCGTGGCTGTTCACGCGCGCCCTGTCGGGCGACGACGCCGCCATCGATGCGGCGGTGGAGCAGGGCAAGAAGAGCTTCGTCGGCTTCGAGCTGCCCGGCCGCACGCTCGGGGTCGTGGGCCTGGGCGCGATCGGCGTGGAGGTCGCGAACTCCGCACTCGCCCTCGGCATGAAGGTGCTGGGCTACGATCCGCAGATCACCGTGCGGCGTGCCTGGCAGCTCTCCTCGAGCGTCGAGCAGGCGCTCTCGCTCGAGGACCTGTTCGCGCGCGCGGATGCGATCACGGTCCACGTGCCGCTGAACGAGCACACGAGCGGGCTGGTCGATGCAGCGCGGCTGGCGCTCATGAGGCCGGGCGGCACGCTGCTGAACTTCGCGCGCGCGGCGATCGTCGATGATACGGCGGTGCTCGGCGCGCTCGCTGCGGGACGCCTGCACGCCTACGTGTGCGACTTCCCCAACAACGCGCTCAAGGACCACCCGAAGGTGGTGACCCTGCCGCATCTGGGCGCCTCGACCGGCGAGGCCGAGGAGAACTGCGCCATCATGGTGGCGGAGCAGCTGCGCGACTTTCTCGAGAACGGCAATGTCCGCAACAGCGTCAACTACCCGGAAGCGGTGCTGCCGCGGGTGCCGAACACCACGCGCCTCGCCATCGCCAACAGCAACGTACCCAACATGGTGGGCCAGATCTCCACCTGTCTCGCAGTGCAGCGGATCAATATCGCGGACCTGCTGAACAAGTCGCGCGGGGAATACGCCTACACCCTCATCGACGCGGACGGGGAGCTGGGCGAGGAGCTGCTGGCGATGATCCGCGCGATCGAGGGCGTGCTGTCGGCGCGCATCGTGTGAAACGCGTGACTCGCAAGGTCTCCCTGGGGCGCCGCGCGGCGGGCGCGCTGCCGACAGGTACCCAGCCGACGCCCCCGTCCCGTGTTGACCTGGAGCAGGTGCGCAGGCGCATCGACGCGGTCGACGAGCGCATCCACAGCCTCATCAACGAGCGCGCGCGCCTGGCGCAGCTGGTCGGCATCTCCAAGACCCGCAGCGGGCGCACCGTGGACTTTTACCGCCCGGAGCGCGAAGCGCAGGTATTGCGCGCGGCGCGGGCGCGCAACGCCGGGCCGTTGCGTGACGAGGAAGTGCTGCGGCTGTTCCGCGAGATCATGTCGGCGTGCCTCGCGCAGCAGGAACCGCTCAAGGTGGCGTTCCTCGGCCCCGAAGGCACCTTCACCCAGAGCGCGGTGCTCACGCATTTCGGCCACTCGGTGCGCGGCCTGCCGCTCGGCTCGATCGACGAGGTGTTTCACGAGGTGGAGGCGGCGAGCGCGGACTTTGGCGTGGTGCCGATCGAGAACTCCACCGAGGGCACGATCAACCACACCCTCGACCGCTTCCTCAGCTCGCCGCTGAAGATCTGCGGCGAGGTGGAGCTGCGCATCCGCCATCACCTGATGGGCTGCATGGGGTCGCTGGCGCGCATCGAGCGCGTCTGCTCGCACCCGCAGTCGCTCGCCCAGTGCCGCGGATGGCTCGAGGAACATCTGCCGGAGGTGGAGCAGGTGCCGGTATCGAGCAACGCGGAAGGGGCGCGGCGGGCGCGCGATGAGCGCGGCAGCGCCGCCATCGCCGGGGACACCGCCGCGGAAGTCTATGGGCTGAAAGTGCTGGCCGCGGAGATCGAGGACCGCGCCGACAACACCACGCGTTTCCTGGTGCTCGGGCGCAAGCTTTTTACGCCCAGCGGGGAGGATCGCACCACGCTGCTCGTGTCGGTCGGCCACACCGATGCCCCGGGCGCGCTGCACCGGCTGCTCGAGCCCCTCGCCCGGCACAGGGTGAGTCTCACGCGCATCGAATCGCGCCCCTCGCGCCGGCGCAAATGGGACTACGTGTTCTTCATCGACTTCGAGGGCCACGCCGACGAGCCGCACGTCGCGCGGGCACTCGCCGCCCTTAAAAAACGCGCCTCGCTGTTTCGCGTGCTAGGGTCGTATCCACGGGCGGTGTCGTGAGCGCGCCGGGCCGCTACCGGGTGCTGCCCGGCGGTCGCATCGCCGGCACGCTCACCGTGCCCGGTGACAAGTCGATCTCGCACCGCGCGCTGCTGCTCGGCGCCATCGCCGCGGGCGACACCCGCATCAGCGGCTTTCTCGACGGCGAGGATTGCCTGTCGACCGCGCGCGCGCTCGAGCGGCTTGGGGTGCCCATGGAGCGCAGCGACACCGAGGTCCTGGTCCATGGGGTGGGAGCCGGGGGTCTTGCGGCGCCGGCGGGGCCGCTCGACCTGGGCAACGCCGGCACGGCGATGCGCCTCCTCACGGGGCTGCTCGCGCCGCAGCGATTCAATTCCACGCTGGTGGGCGATGAGTCGCTCATGCGCCGGCCGATGCAGCGCGTGGTGGTGCCGCTCGCCATGATGGGCGCCCAGATCCGCACGCACGACGGCCGGCCGCCGGTGGAGATCCGCGGTACGCCGCACCTGCGGGGCATCCACTACAGCCTGCCGGTCGCGAGCGCCCAGGTGAAATCCGCGGTGCTGCTCGCGGGACTGGCGGCCGCGGGCCGCACCCGCATCACCGAGCCCGCGCCCTCGCGCGATCACACCGAGCGCATGCTCGCCGCTTTCGGGGTGCAGGTGCTGCACGAGGGGCGCACGATCGGCCTCGAGGGCGGGCAGACTCTGCGCGGCACGCACGTGCTAGTGCCGGCGGATTTCTCCTCGGCGGCGTTCTTCATCGTAGCCGCGTGCCTGGCCGCCGACCGCGGCCTCACCCTCACCAACATCGGCGTGAACGCGACCCGCACCGGACTCATCGAGTTGTTGCGCCGCATGGGCGCGGATATCCGGGTTCACCCGCGCACCGCAGCGGGGGGGCCGGCCGTCGAACCGGTCGCGG
>JBOIAH010000036.1:0-2953 GCA_050739055.1 Steroidobacteraceae bacterium
GGTCCGTGCCGGGGGCAGCGGCCGCCTGCACGCGCTGTTCGCGGATGTTGTAGACCAGCAGCGGGCCGGAGATCTCGTTCTGCCCGTCGGACAGCCAGGCGTCAGCGGAGAGCCGCACCGTGCCATCGTTCACGTCGTACACGATCTCACCGGCGTGGCCCCGGGCGATCTGGTCGGAGTTCGCGCGCTTCTGCTCGAACTCGGCCGGCTTGCCGGTGACGGTCGCGCGTGCGATGTGGTTGTCCTTGAACTCGACGACCGCCTGGTCGGAGCGCAGACTGCCGTGGCGCTCGGCGTCGATGCGCACGTTGCCCTCGAAGTCCCAGCGGCTGCTGGCGAAGGTAAGGCCGGTAGCGTGCGCGTGGTCGGCCTGCACGCGCGTGTCTCCCTGGGAGATGACCACACTGCGGAACACGATCGTATTGGTCTTGTAATCCACTTCCGAAGAAGCGGCGTCCACCGAGATCGGCAGCCCGGCGAAGTCGGCAGCCGCGGCAGCCGGCGCGGCGGGGGCTGCCGCGGGCACCGCGGGCGCCGCCGCGGCCCCGAGGCAGTGCAGTGCCCCGGCGCAGAGCAGCGGCAGGAGGTTACGGCAGGAACGAGCCATGGACGGCCGATTCTAGCTGCACGCGACGCTCCTTCAAGCTCGCCACCAGCCCCTGGGCGCTTAAGCTCCGGCCCGAGACGACCAGGGTGACGGGATCGCGCGTCGCCACCACCTGCGCGTGGGTGTCGAACGAGAGGTGCTCGGTGGAGATCTGGGCCTCATCCTGCGTGCCCGGCAGCACTCCGGTGACGTGCACGCTGCCATCCAGCTGCACTATCCCGGTGTCCTGACCCAACTCGCCACGCTCGGCGCGCGCCGTCCACTGATCGCCGTTCGTATCGCGAAAGCCCATCTGTACCTGCTCGAGCTGCACGGTGCTGTTGTCCGGCTGCTGGTGGATCTGGGCGGCATCGAGGGTGTAGAGCGGCTGTCCGTCCGGGCCGGTCTGCACGAGCCGGGCGGTGAGCGCCTCGTAGCCCGGATCGAGCGGTGCCGCCCCGCCGACCCGGGCGGGCGCGGCGGACTCGCGCTGCGGTCCGGACAGCAGCACGACGCCCACGATGAGGGCCACCGCCGCCACCACCGCGAGCAGCCGGTAGATCATGGCGCGCGCCCGCGCGCCGTGCGCCCGGCGAGCAGAAAATCACACACCTCGCGTACCGCTCCGTGTCCGCCTGCGAGCCGCGTGACGACATCGGCCGCGCGCCGCACCTGCGGGTGCGCGTCCGCGACCGCGAAGCTCAAGCGCACCGCGCGCATGAGCGCCACGTCAGGCAGGTCATCGCCGATACAGGCGCACGCGCCCGGCGCGACCCTGAGGCGTGCGCGCAGGCGGGCGAACGCCTTGAGCTTGTCGCGCACCCCCTGGTGCACGTGGCGCACCTTGAGCTCGCGACAGCGCGCCGCGACCATGGGCGAACGCCGGCCGGAGATCACGGCAACCTCGATGCCGGCGCGCGCGAGCTGCACGATGCCGTGTCCGTCGCGCACATTGAATACCTTGAGGGCTTCGCCGCGTGGCCCGAAGTACAGCCGCCCATCGGTCAACACCCCGTCGACGTCGAGTACCAGCAGGCGAATTGCCCGGCTCGCGCGCACCTTCGGCAGCGCCTCACATCACGCGCGCGCGGAACAGATCGTGCACGTTGAGGGCGCCCACCAGGCGCCCGTGCGCATCCGCGACCGGCAGCGCCGTGATGCGATGCTGCTCCATCAGATGCACGGCCTCGGCCGCCAGTTCGCGCGGTCCGATGGTCTTGCAATGAGCGGTCATGACGGCGCTCATGAGAGTCGCGTGCACGTCGATCTGCCCCTCGAGCGAGCGGCGCAGGTCGCCGTCGGTGAACACCCCGAGGATCCGCTCGTCTTTGTCGACCACCACCGTCATGCCGATTCCCTTGGCCGACATTTCGATGAGCCCCGCGCTCAAGGGGGCATCCGGCGGCACGCGCGGCAGCGCCGCGCCGGTACGCATCAGATCCTCGACGTGCAACAGCAGCTGCCGGCCGAGAGTTCCGCCCGGGTGCGAGCGCGCGAAGTCCTGAGCCGTGAAGCCGCGCGCCTCGAGCACCGCGACCGCGAGCGCATCGCCCATGGCGAGCGTGGCGGTGGTGCTCGCGGTCGGCGCGAGGTTGAGCGGACAGGCTTCCTCCTCGACCCCGACGTCGAGCGTCACGTTCGCCGCGCTACCCAGGGTCGAGTCGGCCTTGCCGGTCATCACCATGAGCGGCACCGCGAGCCGCGCCAGGTGCGGCAGCAGCAGCACCACCTCGGGGGTCTCCCCGGAGTTTGACAGCGCGAGCACCGCATCCGAGCGGGTGATCATCCCGAGATCCCCGTGACCGGCCTCCGCCGGGTGCAGGAAAAAGGCTGGCGTGCCGGTGCTGGCCAGCGTCGCGGCGATCTTGCCGGCGATGTGCCCGGACTTCCCCATGCCGGTGACCACGACCCGTCCGTGACATTGCAGGCAGATGCGGCACGCCGCGGCGAACGCCGCGTCCAGCCGCTCGGTGAGCGCCCCGAGCGCGCGCGCTTCGATGCCGAGCGCGCGGCGCGCGGAGGCGAGCAGCTGCTCATCATCGGGGGTTGGCACGGGGGAGGTGTGCGCCGCAGGATGCGGCTCCATACGGTCCATGCGAGTCATTATAGGCGCGCTGCGTGGAGCGGCGCGGCATGCCCGCTCAGATTCTCAGAACCTTGACGTGCCCTGATTGCCCGTAAGCAATGATCCCGTCGTCGTGGGTAACGAGCGTGGCGCGGCGATTGCGCGCGGTGGCGATAAGAAAGCGATCGGCCGGATCGGCGTGAATCTCACCCGGCAGGGTGACGCTGTCGAGCACGGTATTCGGCTGGGTGAGGCCGACGAGCCTGATTTCCGGACGACTCAGGGCGAGCGCAACCCAGGCG
>JBOIAH010000037.1:0-1290 GCA_050739055.1 Steroidobacteraceae bacterium
CTTGCGCACTGGGCGAGCGCCGCGCTGGGCAGGCGCGCCGCGCGCGCCGAGCTCGGCGTGCGGGTGGTGGGCGCCGCGGAGAGCCGGCGGCTCAACGCGCGCTTTCGCGGGCGTGATGCGCCGACCAACGTGTTGTCGTTTCCGGCGGCGCGGCTGCCGCGGGCGGTGCGCGCCTGCCTCCGGCCGCTCGGGGACCTGGTGATCTGCCCGCGCATTCTGCGCGGCGAGGCACGCGCGCAGCAGAAGACTCTGCGCGCCCACTGGGCGCACCTGGTGGTGCACGGCAGCCTGCACCTGATCGGCTATGACCACGAGCACGCGCGTCAGGCGCGGCGCATGGAGCGCCGCGAGATCGCAGTGCTGCGCCGCCTCGGGTTCGCGAACCCGTACCGGAGTCTGTAGACGCCGATGACCAAGGATGTGAACGCCACCGGACGCTGGCTGAGGCGTCTCACGCAGGGCCTGGCGGTCGAGCCGCAGGATCGCGCGCAACTCTTGACCGTGCTGCGCGAGGCGGGCGAGCGCGGACTGGTGGACACCGATGCGCTCACCATGCTCGAGGGGGTGCTCGAGGTATCGGACCTGCAGGTGCGCGACATCATGGTGCCGCGCGCCCAGATGGTGTTCGTGCGGCGCGACGAAGCCGCGGCGCACATCCTTACGGTGGTGCTCGAATCCGGGCACTCGCGCTTCCCGGTGATGGACGAGGATCGCGACGACATCGTCGGTATCCTGCTCGCCAAGGACCTGCTCAAGTTCACGGCGGCGCACGCGCGCGAGCGCTTCAACATCCGCGAGTACATGCGCCCGGCGGTGTTCGTGCCGGAGGCCAAGCGACTGAACGTGCTGCTCAAGGAGTTCCGCCGCAGCCGCAACCACATGGCGATCGTGGTCGACGAGTACGGCGGGGTCTCGGGACTGGTCACCATCGAGGACGTGATCGAGCAGATCGTCGGGGAGATCGACGATGAGTTCGACGTCGAGGACGATCAGAACATCCGCCGCGATGCCGAGCGCCAGTTCACGGTGCGCGGCGTGACGCGCATCGAGGAGTTCAACGACTACTTCGGCGCGCGCTTTGAGCCGCAGGGCTTTGACACGGTGGCGGGCCTCTTGATGAAGCAGCTGGGGCGCCTGCCGCGGCGCGGGGAGACCGCGACCATCGACGGATTCGAGTTCCGGGTGCTGCGCGCCGACCGGCGCCGCGTCGAGGCGCTGCGGGTGCTCGCCCCGCGCGATGTCCTGCCCCCCGAAGAGCGCGCCGCGGGCGGCGGGTCGTAAGCCTTAGAT
>JBOIAH010000038.1:0-14173 GCA_050739055.1 Steroidobacteraceae bacterium
GACCGAGGCCGATGACGCGCTCGTCGATCGGGCTGTGCAGGCCGCGCGCGCGGCGCTGCGCGGACCCTGGGCGCGGCTGTCGATGCCGGAGCGCTGCGCGCTGTTGCGCAAGGTCGCCGAGCGGATCGAGCAGCGCCTGCCGGAGTTCATCTGCGCCGAGATCGCCGACACCGGCAAGACACTGAGGGAGGCAAGCTCCATCGACATTCCGCGGGGCGCGGCCAACTTCCGCATGTACGCGGACCTGGCGCTCGCGCGCGCCGCGGAATGCTTCGAGATGGGCACGCCCGACGGGCGCGGTGCGCTCAACTACGCCGTGCACAAGCCGGTCGGCGTGGTGGCGGTGATCGCTCCGTGGAACCTGCCGTTCCTGCTCATGACCTGGAAGGTGGCGCCCGCGCTGGTGTGCGGCAACGCCGTGGTCGCCAAGCCCTCGGAAGAGACGCCGTCCTCGGCGGCGCTGCTGGCGCAAGTCATGCAGGAGTGCGGCGTGCCGCCCGGCGTGTTCAACCTGGTGCACGGCTTTGGGCCCGGATCGACCGGCGAAGCGCTCGTCAGCCACCCCGATGTGAACGCCATCGCCTTCACGGGCGAGTCCGCGACCGGCGCGGCGATCATGCGCAGCGCCGCCGCATCGGTGAAGGCACTGTCCTTCGAGCTCGGCGGCAAGAACGCCGCCATCATATTCGCGGACGCGGACTTCGAGGCGGCCGTCGCCGGCACCCTGCGCTCGGTGTTCTCCAACTGCGGGCAGGTATGCCTGTGCTCCGAGCGCGTCTACGTCGAGCGTCCGATCTTCGAGCGCTTCGTGGCGGCGCTCGCCGAGCGCGCCGGCAAGCTGCGGATCGGCGGGCCGTACGAGGACGCGGACCTGGGACCGCTCATCTCGCGCGCGCACCGCGCCAAGGTGCTGTCGTACTACCAGCTGGCGCGCGAGGAGGGGGGCGACATCCTGTGCGGCGGCGGGGTACCCGCCTTCGGCGACGAGCGCGACCAGGGCGCGTTCATCGAACCCACCATCGTGCGCGGCCTCGCGGAAGGAGCGCGCTGCGTCAAGGAGGAGATTTTCGGCCCCGTGTGCCACGTGGCGCCGTTCGATTCGGAGGAGCAGGCGGTCGAGCTGGCGAACGACACCCGCTACGGGCTGGCGGCCGCGCTGTGGACCTCGAACCTGCAGCGCGCTCACCGCGTGGCGCGCCAGATGGAGGTCGGTATTGCCTGGGTAAACGACTGGTTTCTGCGCGACCTGCGCACCCCGTTCGGCGGCGTGAAGCTCTCGGGCATCGGCCGCGAGGGCGGGGCGCATTCGCTCGCCTTCTTTTCCGCGCCCATGAACATCTGCGTGAAGCTGTAGCCGGCGTCGCATGTCGGGTGAGCGCGGCGAATGGGGTGCGAGTGCGGTGCTGCCGGGCAAGGCCCGGCCGCGCGGGACCTTTCCGCACTTCCGCCGTGCCGGGGACTTCATCTTCGTGTCCGGAACGAGCGCGCGGCGCGCGGATGACTCGATCGCGGGGGCGCAAGCGGACGGCCGCGGCGGTTACGCGCTCGACATCCGCGAGCAGACGCGCGCCGTCATTCACAACCTGCGCGACATTCTGGCCGGCGCCGGCGCAAGTCTCACCGACGTGGTCGAGGTGAGCACATTTCTGGTGAGGATGGACGACTTCCCCGGCTACAACGAGGTCTACAGTGAGTTCTTCGGCTACCAGGGCCCGGCGCGTACCACCGTGGCGGTCGCGCAGCTGCCGCACCCGCAGCTGCTGATCGAGATGAAGGCGGTGGCCTGGCGTCCGCGCGCCGCAGGTCCGAAGGCCGTGAGGAGGCAGGCACCGTGAGCATCGTCGACATGCATACCCATTTCTTGCCGCACAGCTGGCCGGATCTCGCCGCCCGCTTCGGCACGCCGGACTGGCCGTGGATGAAACACACCGGCGCGGGCAAGGCGATGCTCATGGTCGGCGCGCAGGAGTTTCGCCCGGTCACCTCGGCCTGCTGGGACGCCAACGTGCGCCTCGAGGCGATGGAGCGCGACGGGGTGGAGGTGCAGATCATGTGCGCCACGCCGCTGCTGTTCGCCTACCAGCGCCCGAGCGCTCACGGGCTCGAATGTGCGCGCATTTTCAACGATGCGGCGCTCGAGATCTGCGCCCGGGCGCCGCGGCGGCTGAAGTCCCTGTGCCAGGTGCCCCTGCAGGACACCGAGCTCGCCTGCCGCGAGCTCAGCCGTGCGATGGCCGACGGTCACATCGGCGTGCACATCGGCAACCACGTCGGCGAGCGCGAGTTCAACGACGAGGGGATCATCACTTTCCTGCAACACTGCGCCGCCGAGGGTGCGGCCGTGTTCGTGCATCCCTGGGACATGATGGCGCAGGAGCGCATGCCCCGCTACCAGCTGCCGTGGCTGGTGGCGATGCCCGCGGAGACGCAGCTGTCGATCCTGTGGCTGATCCTGTCGGGCGCCTTCGAGCGCCTGCCGCGCTCGCTCAGGCTGTGCTTCGCGCACGGCGGGGGCAGTTTCCCGTACCTGCTCGGGCGTGCCGACAACGCCTGGCGTAACCGCGACATCGTGCGCGAGGATTGCCCGCATCCGCCGTCCTCGTACCTCGACCGCTTTTGCGTCGACGCCGCCGTGTTCAGCCCCGAGGCGCTCGCGTTTCTCGTCGCGACCATGGGCGAGGACCGGGTGATGCTGGGGTCGGACTATCCCTTCCCGCTCGGGGAGCAACAGGCGGGCAGCCTCATCCGCTCGCATCCAAACATCTCCGCGCAGACCCGCGACAAGCTGCTGCACGCCAATGCCCGCGCGTTCTTCGGCCTGGATACCGGGCGGGCGGCGCTGGCGGCCGGGTCCGGCGCACGCCGGCGCGCCTGAAACGCGCGCCGGGGCCGGCCCCTGCGCTGGCGTGACTTCGGTGCCGGCGGACCCCATGATCGGCTGGGCTCCTACGGGGTGCGGCGCATGACTTCGGCACGGCTCGAACGCTGGATCACGCGCAAGTTCCGCTTGCGCCACGTCGAGCTGATCGCGGAACTGTATGACCGCCGCAGCATCCTCAAGGCGTCCCGGCGGCTGAATCTCACCCAGCCGACGCTCACCCGGGCGTTGCAGGACGTCGAGTCGACGCTGGGACTGAAGCTCTTCGGGCGCACCAACCGCGGTCTCGAGCCGACCGTTTACGGGGAGATTTTTGCGCGCCACGCCAAGATCGTGCTGGCGCAGCTGCGGCATGCGGCCGAGGAGCTCGAGAGCCTGCGGGTCGGCTACAGCGGCAAGGTCACGGTCGGTACCCTGCTGGCGGCCTCCGCCAGCATCCTTCCGGATGCCATCGCGATGCTCAAGAAGGAGCGCCCCGGAGTCGCCATCAGCGTCGTGGTGGGCACGTACGACATCCTGATGCCGTCGCTCCTCGTCGGGGATCTGGACATGGTGCTCGGGCGCCTGCCCGAGGAGGGCCGCAGCCGCGCGCTCGTCTACGAGGAGTTCTACGCCGAGCCGATCTGCGTCGTCACGCGCCGCGGTCACCCGCTGTCGCGCAAACGGCGGCTCGCGCTGCGCGAGCTGGCGAACGAGGCGTGGCTGCTGCCGCTGCCGCAGACCGCGCTGCGCCGTCAGATCGAGCGGGCGTTCGTGGACGCGGGCGCGCCCCTGCCACGCAACATCATCGAGTCGGTGTCGATCCTCACCAACCGCGCCCTGCTGCGCAAGTCCGATTGCATCGGGGTGATGCCCTATCACGTGGCGCTGGATGACGTTAAGGACGGGCTGCTCGCGATCCTGCCGGTGAAGCTGAAATCGATCGAGAGCCCGGTCGGGGTGATCCTGCGCGCGCCGGGAGATCTGCCGCCGGCGGCGAGTGCGCTGCTCGATTGCCTGAGGCTCGCGGGGAAACAGCTGCCGACCCGGGTGTGAACTTCGGCTATCCTCGCAGCGCCAATGATCGCCTTCATGCGAGAGGTGAGCCCGCGGCTGGCGCAGTGTGAGCTCACGTACCTGCGGCGTGCGCCCATCGATGCGCAGCTCGCGCGGCGCCAGCATGCGCGGTACTCGGCCGAGTTGACCGCGCTCGGCTGCCGCCTCGGGTGGCTCACGCCGCTGCCCGCGCATGCCGACGGCGTATTCGTCGAGGACACGGCGGTGGTGTTGCCCGAGGTCGCGGTGATCACCCGGCCCGGGGCGGCGTCGCGCCGCCCCGAGGTCGAGAGCGCCGCCGCGGCGCTCGCGCCGCACCGCCCGGTGCGCCGCATCACCGAGCCCGGGTGCCTGGAGGGCGGGGACGTGCTGCACATCGGCCGCACGCTGTACGTCGGCGCGTCCGGTCGCACCAATGCGGAAGGGATCCGGCAGCTGGCGGCGGCGCTCGCGCCGTTCGGCTATCAGGTGCGCGGCGTGGCGCTGCGCGACTGCCTGCACCTGAAGAGCGCCTGCACCTTCATTCCTCCCGATTCTCTGCTGGTCAACCCCGCGTGGGTCGACCCGCAGGAATTCGGCGCGCGCCTCCTCATCCCGGTGGCCGAGGGCGAGGCATTCGCCGCCAACAGCCTCACGGTGCGGGGGGTGACGCTGGTAAGCGCGGCGTTCCCGCGGACGCAGCGCCGCCTGGAAGAGGCCGGGGTGGCAACCCGCGCGGTCGACGTCAGCGAGCTGCACAAGGCTGAAAGCGCCCTCACCTGCATGAGCCTGCTGGTGGAGCCACCCGCGCCGGACCGGTAGCGCCGCGCCATGCGCACCGGCGCGGCGTGGACATGGCTTCGGACGGAACGCTAGACTCGCACCCCCGTGGCTGCCATTCAACGAGCGTTGACCTTGAGGATCGCCGGGCCCGCCGAGCTCGTGTTGGAGCGGCCCGACGGCAGCTGCGAGCCGCTCCATCCTGGGTGGCTGCGCGAGCGCTGCCAGGACGCTGCCAGCATCGATCTGAAGACGCAGCAGCGCCTGCAGGACCCGTCCGATTTCGATCCGGAGCTGACGCTCACCGCCGTGTCGCAGCCCGCGCCGGGCATCTTCAAGCTCAGCTTCAGCGACGGCCATGAAGCGAGCTTCAACGGCGCCGAGCTCCTCGCGGAGGCTGCGCTCGCCCCCAACAGCCATGACTGCCCGGCGGCGACGTTGTGGGATGGCACGCTCGCGGCGCTTCCCCGGGCGCGCTGGCGCGCCGCTCCGGGCGAGGCCGAGCTCCTCGCGTGGCTCGAAACGTTCCTCAGGTTCGGCTTCGTCATTTTCGAGGGCGTGCCCGCCGAGCCCGGCACGGTGCTCAAGGTGGGCTCGATGTTCGGCTTCACGCGTGAGACGAATTTCGGCGCGCTGTTCAACGTGCGCTCGACGCCGGATGCCATCGACCTCGCCTACACCTCGCTGGCACTCGATCCGCACACCGACAATCCCTATCGCGCACCGGTGCCGGGCATCCAGCTGCTGCATTGCCTGGTGAATGAGACGCGCGGCGGGCTGTCCACGCTGGTGGACGGCTTTGCCGTGGCGCAGGCACTGCGCGAGCGCGAGCCGCAGGCATTCGCGATCCTCTCCAGCACGCCGGTGCGCTTCCGCTACCTGGACGCCGAGACTGAGCTGACGGCGAGCGCGCCGCCGATCGAGCTGGATGTGACGGGCGAACTCCAGGCCATTCACTTCAGCCCGCGACTGGACTTCGTGCCGCTGTTCCCCCGCGAGCAGCTCGCGGCCTACTACCGGGCGCGGCGGTTGTTCGATCAGCGCCTGCGCGGTCCGGACTTCCAGATCCGGTTCCTGCTCGGAGCGGGCGACCTGGTGATGTTCGACAATTGCCGCCTGCTGCACGGGCGCACCGCCTTTGACCCGGCCGAGGGTCTGCGCCACCTGCAGGGCTGCTACATCGATATCGACGGGCCGCGCAGTCTTTACCGCGTGCTGCGCCGGCGCTGCGCGCGGGCGGCGCACCTGAGGCGCAGCGCGTGAGCCGGATCGTCGGCTTCCGGCAGATGAAGGACGGCACGCGGGAGGATTACCTGCTGCTCGATGAGTCCGAGCGGGCCTATGCGCAGGGCCTGGGTGAGCGGGTGCTAGAGAGCCTGCGCCGGCTCGATCACTCCCTGGCAGGGTATCCGGTCAGCCGGCTTACGCATTCGCTGCAGGCCGCGACCCGCGCCAGGCGCGATGGCGCCGACGAGGAGCTGATCGCCGCCGCGCTGCTCCATGACATCGGCGACGAGCTCGCCCCGTACAACCACGCGGAACTCGCGGCGGCGATCCTGCGCCCGTACGTGCGCGCGGAAGTGTCGTGGATCGTGGCGCAGCACGGCCTGTTCCAGAACTATTATTACGTGCACCACTTCGGCGGCGATCGCGACGCGCGCGACGCTCACCGCGACCATCCCTGGTACGAGGCCTGCAAGCACTTTTGCGCGGCTTGGGATCAATGTTCGTTTGATCCGGACTATCCGGCGGAGAGCCTGGAGTTTTTCGCGCCGCTGGTGCGCCGGATATTCGCGCGCGCGCCGCACGACCCGCGTTACGTCGCCGCTCCGCTCGGGTGAGCGGCCGGCGCGCAGATGGCGCCATCGACCCATTCGATCCAGTGCCAGACCCCGACCTCGGTCGCGGCCGAAAGGTGCGCGATGCAGCCGATGTTGGCGGACAGGATGACGTCCGGCTGGCCGGCCAGCAGCTGTGCGAGTTTGCGCGCGCGCAGCGTGCGCGACAGTTGCGGCTGCAGCAGTGAATAGGTTCCGGCGGAGCCGCAGCACATCTGCGGCTCGGCGACCGCGAGCGGCTGTGCTCCGAGAGAGCGCAGCAGCGGCTCGATCTCGTTCCCGGCCCTGAGGGCGTGCTGCAGGGTGCACGGCTTGTGGAGCGCGACGCGCACGCGCGCCGCGGGCGACGCGCGCCGCTGCAGCACGGCGAGCCCGGGGGTGAGGAAGGCCGCGAGGTCGCGCAGCGCCGCGCTGATGCGGCGCGCGCGGTCGGCGTACGCCGGATCGTCCTGCAGCAGGTGCCCGTAGTCCTGCACCATCGCGGCGCACCCCGAGGCGTTGACGATGAGCGCCTCGACGGCGCCGGATTGCAGCCCCGGCCACCAGGCGTCGATGTTGCGCCGGGCATTGCGGCGCGCGCCGGCCGGATCATCCAGATGATGGCGGATCGCGCCACAGCAGCCCGAGCGCGGCTCGATGAGCGCCTGCACGCCGATCGCATCCAGCACGCGCGCGGTTGCGGCGTCGATCGAAGGCGCGAGCGCCGGCTGAGTGCAGCCGTTGAGCAGCAGCACCTTGCGCGCGTGGGCACGCTCGGGCCAGGCGCCGGCGGCGCGACCCGGGGCGAGTGTGGTGGAGAGCGCGGCGGGGAGCACCGGGCGCAGCGCACGGCCGACTCGCACCGCGGCGCCGAACAGCCGGCGGCGTGTCAGACCCGCGCGCAGCAGCCAGCGCAGCGCGCGCTCGTGCAGCGGACGCTGCACCTGCGAGTGAACGACGGCGCGGCCGATCTCCAGCAGGCGGCCGAACTGCACGCCCGACGGGCAGGTGGTCTCGCAGTTGCGGCAGGTGAGACACCGGTCCAGGTGCAGCTGCGTGAGGCGCGTCGCGGGTGAGCCTTCGAGCACCTGCTTGATCTGGTAGATGCGGCCACGCGGCCCGTCGAGCTCGTCCCCGAGCAGCCGGTACGTGGGGCAGGTCGCATTGCAGAAGCCGCAGTGCACACACGCGCGCAGGATGGCCTCTGCGGTGACACCCTGCGCGCTGCCCTTGACCGGGTCTGCGAGGCTGGTCTGCATCGTGCGCTCGTTCTACAAACCGGCGGTGAGCCGGTTGTGATTGAAGATGCCGTGCGGATCGAAGCGCGCCTTGAGGCGGCGGTGGATCTCGAGCGCGGCGGGGGAGAGCGGATGAAAGCGCTCACCGGCGGCTCCGCCGCGCCAGTGCAGCGCCGTGCCGCCGGCGGCGGATGCCAGCGCGCGCACCTGCGCCGCGGGCAGCGCGCTGGCAAACCAGCGCAGCGCACCCCCCCATTCGATGAGCTGCGCAGCGGCAATCGCCAGCGGCGGCGCGGTCGACGGCAGGGATAGGCGCCACACGCTCCGCGCGTCGCCGAACTGCGGGTGTTGCTGGCTGCGCAGGTCCCGCCACCAGCGCTCCGCACGCTCTGCCGGCAGCGCTTCCCCGCCCAGGCGCGCGCGTCCCGCCCGCAGCGCCGCGGGTGCGCCCGACAACCGCACCCAGGCCTCGCCGTTCCACCACGCGGTGGCGGAGATCGGCAGCGGCTGTCCGGCCCAGCGGTTGAACGCCGCGAGCGCCGCGGCCTCCGACAGCTCAAAGCGCAGGGTTTGCTCGGCGCGCGGCAGCGGCAGGACTTTCAGCGAGACCTCGGTGATCGGCCCGAGGATGCCCAGCGAACCGCACAGCAGGCGTGCCACGTCGAAACCTGCGACGTTCTTCATGACCTTGCCGCCGAAATGCAGCAGCTCGCCTTCAACGCCGAGCAGGACCGCGCCCAGCACGAAGTCGCGCGCCGCACCGGCCTGGGAGCGCCGCGGCCCGGAAAGGCCCGCCGCGACGACTCCGCCGATCGTCGGATCGCCGCCGAGGCCCGGGGGCTCGAAGGCGAGGAACTGCCGGTGCGCCGCCAGCAGGGCCTCGATCTCGGACAACCGCGTACCGCAGCGCGCGGTGATGACCAGCTCCGAGGGTTCGTAGTCCAGCACGCCGCGCAAGCCGCTCACATCCAGCAGCGCGCCCTCGCAGCTCTCGCCGTAGAAGTCCTTGGTGCCCGAGCCGCGCAACCGCACGGGCGTGCGGCTCCTGTGGGCCTGCGTCACGCCCGCGCGCAACTCACGCAGCAGCTCGTCCATGCCTAGAATCTTGGCAGCTCAGGATGCGCGAGCTGACCGTGGCGCACGTGCTGGCGACCGTACTCGGCGCAGCGTGCCAGTGTGGGGATCGCCTTGCCGGGGTTGAGCAGGCCCGGCGGGTCGAACGCGCGCTTCACCGCGAAGAACGCCGCGCGCTCGGCCGGGGAGAATTGCACGCACATCGAGTTGAGCTTTTCGACTCCGACGCCGTGCTCGCCGGTGATGGTGCCGCCGAGCTGCACGCACAACTCGAGGATATCTGCGCCGAAGCGTTCGGCGCGCTCCCATTCCCCCGGCCGGTTGGCGTCGAACAGGATCAGCGGGTGCAGATTGCCGTCGCCGGCATGGAAGACGTTCATGCAGGTGAGTCCGTGCGTCTGCTCCATCCGCCCGATGGCCCGCAGCACCTGCCCGAGCGCCTTGCGCGGGATGGTGCCGTCCATGCAGTAGTAGTCCGGTGACAGGCGCCCCGCCGCGGGAAACGCGTTCTTGCGTCCGGACCAGAAGCGCAGGCGTTCGGCCTCCGAGCCCGAGACGGCGAGGGCGGTGGCGCCGGCGGCCCGCAGCACCGACTCCATGGCGCCGACCTCTTCGGCCACCTCGTCCGCGGTGCCATCGGACTCGGCGAGCAGGATCGCCTCGGCTCCGAGGTCGTAGCCCGCGGCGACGAACGGCTCGACCGCCGCGGTCGCCTTGCGGTCCATCAGCTCGAGTCCCGCGGGAATGATGCCGGCGGCAATGATGGCCGCGACCCCTTCGCCCGCCTTGCCGACGTCATCGAACGAAGCCATGACCACCCGCGCCACCTCCGGTCTTGGCACCAGCTTCAGCAGCACCTCGGTCACCACCAGCAGCAGGCCCTCCGAGCCGAGCGTGAGCGCCAGCAGATCCAGCCCCGGGGAGTCGAGCGCCGCTCCGCCGAGCTCGATCAGTTCCCCGTCGATGGTGCAGCCGCGCAGGCCGAGGACGTTGTGCACGGTCAGGCCGTACTTGAGGCAGTGCACTCCGCCGGAGTTCTCCGCCACGTTGCCCCCGATGGTGCAGGCGAGCTGCGAGGAGGGGTCGGGTGCATAGTACAAGCCGAAGGCCGCGGCGGCCTCGGACACGGCGAGGTTGCGTACCCCGGGCTGCACGCGCGCGGTGCGCGCCGCCGGGTCGATTTGCAGGATGCGGTCGAAACGCGCCAGAGATAGCAGCACGCCGGAGGCGTGGGGCATTGCGCCGCCGGAGAGCCCGGTGCCGGCGCCGCGGGCGACCAGCGGTACGCCGAGCCGCCGGCATTCGCGCATCACGGCACGCACCTGCTCCTCGGTGCGCGGCAGCACGACCAGCATGGGCTGCTGGCGAAACACCGACAGCGCATCGCACTCGTAAGGGCGCAGCTCCTCGTCCCGGCTGAGCACGCAGTCGGGCGGCAGCAGCGCGGCGAGCGCCGCGGCGACTGCCCGCCGGTGCTCGCGCGCCGGCGTCGCGGCGCAATCGCTTGCGGGTGGCTCATCGGAACCCGCAAGCAGGGTGCGGGGAAGATCGGGGGCGGCCTGGCTCACGCGTCGGATGTCCTGAGGGCTACAGTCCGCTCTTGATACGCGTCCACGTGCGGGTGCGCAACCGCTGATAACGGGCGTCGAATTCCGTCGGCAGAAACAGCCGGGCGCGCACCGCGGGGGGCGGGTAGATCGCCGGGTCGTCGAGGATCTGCGGCTTGACGAACGGACGGGCGGCGAGGTTGTCATTGCCGAAGTGAGTATCGTTGGTGATGGCGGCGATCACCCGCGGCTCGAGGATGAAATTGATGAAGCGGTGCGCCGCGCGCGGATGCGGGGCTCCGGCCGGGATCAGCAGCGCGTTGTAGGTGATGTTCGAGCCTTCCCTGGGGAGCGTAAACGCCAGCTGCAGGTCGAGACCGGCGGTGCGCGAGCGCATCACGGCCGTCGAGAAGTCGCTCGACCAGGCCATCGCGACGCACAGCTCCCGGGTGGCCAGCTGATTGACGTAGTCGTTCGAATCGAACACCCGGATATAGGGACGCACGGCCATGACCAGGCGCTCCGCCGCCTTGAGATCCTCTACCCGCCTGGAGTTGGGATCCAGGTGCAGATACTGCAGGGCAAGCTGCACGACATCGTCGGGGGAGTCGAGGAAGCTCACGCCGCAGTCCGCGAACTTCGCGACGACCTGCGGCTTGAACAACATGTCGAGGCTGTCGACCGGCGCGTCGGGCATCCGTGCCCGGATGAGGGGCACGTTGTAGGCGAAACCGTTCATGGCGTGCAGGTAAGGGACGGCGTAGCGGTTGCCGGGATCGGCCTGAGCCTGCACGGCGAGCACCCGGGGGTCGAGGTTCTTCCAGTTGGGGAGCTGCGCCTTGTCGAGCGGCTCATAGATGCCGGCGCGGATCTGGCGCGCGAAGTACGCCATGCTGGTGCTCACGATGTCGTAGCCCGAGTCGCCGATCATGAGCTTCGACTCGAGCGTCTCGTTCGAGTCGAACAGATCGTAGATTACGCGAATTCCCGTCAGGCGCTCGAATTGCGCGACGGTGTCGAACCCTATGTAGTCATCCCAGTTGTAGACATGCAGTACCGGCTGTTCCGCGGCCTGCCGCCCGGCGTGCCCTCCGTGCGAGCACGCGCCGGCGCACCAGGCGGCGAGCGCCGCGCAGATCAGCAGCCCCGGGCGCAGCCGCGGCGCGCGAACCTGCGGCGGCGTCAGGCGCGTGTCAATTCGGACCGCACCCAGTCCTGGAACTGCCGTAGCGCGTACTCCTCGGGCATCAGCACGCCCGCGGCGTGTGGCAGGGCGTGCAGGCCTCGCTGGTTGAGCTCGCACACCGCGGCGTCCTCGCTCATCACGATGTCGGTGAATTCGACCGCGTTCATGATGTCGCGCTGCGGATCGGCCAGGGTTTCCGGCAGGAACAGAAATTCGATGTTCATCTCGGTGCACTCCGGGCCGAGCGGCCGCAGCCGCACGACGCGCACGTAATCCACGTGCGCCACGATGAACACCGAGGGCACCGACGTCAGGTATACGTGGCCGCTCTTGCGGTCCGCGGGGCTCAGGTTCGGGAACGGCACCCCGGCGGGTTTGCCGTCCAGGGACCATGATTCGGCGCCGGCGCGCAACCCGCCGCCGTATTTCGGATCGTCGTCGTCGGCGTGATCCTGCCAGCGTGGATCGTCGCGGCGCTCGAGCAGCGCCCGGCCGAACAGCGGCACCAGCTGCGCGAGCCGCGGATGCACGCCGGGGCAGTGCAGGCACTCGTTGTAGTTCTCCCAGAACACCTTCCAGTTGCACTGGATGGTCTTGGTGAGCCGGTGTCCGACGGCGAGGTCGCCCACCTGCCAGGCATCGAGGCGATTGAGGGGCAGATCGAAACTCGCCGCGAAGGGTGGCGGCTCGGGCGTCAGGGCGGCGAAGATGAAGCCGTTCCACTCGGTCAAGGGCAGCGCGTACAGCGGAAAATCACCCAACTCGAAGCCCTCGCCGTGCAGCATGGAGGAGGTCTGCACGAGCTCGCCGCGCAGGTTGTAACGCCAGCCGTGATACGGGCAGACGATGCCCGCGGCGGGAAACCGGCCGGCCGGCTCGCGGCACAGCGCCGCGCCCCGATGCCGGCAGGTGTTGTGGAAAGCGCGCGCCACGCGGTCTTCGCCGCGTACTACCAGGATCGTCTGATCGCCCAGCTCGAGGGTGCGAAAGCTGCGTGCCGTGCCGAGCTCGCTCGAGCGACAGACGTAGATCCAGTTGCGATACCAGATCCGCTGCATCTCCAGCCGATGATGCGCCGGATCAAAGTAATAGGAGGCGGGCAGGCTGCCGATCGCGGTCGTAAGTCCCGAGTAACCGGGATCGCGTCTGACGGAACTGTGCTTCGCGCCCACGGCTGTTCTCCTGACCGAAGCGGACTCATCAAGTGCGCGTCCTGTTATCCTACTCCGACTGACAGCTCGGGGTGGATGTCATGAATATCCGAACTCTCCAACGCGGACTCCAGTACTGCGGTCGGGTCGCGGCGGTACGCCAGACCTATCATGTATTCGAGAGCGCGGGTTACTTCTTCGTGCTGTCCTTCGCGCACTCCAGGGCGCGCCGTGGTTCGGGCTACTTCAACCTGGTCGACAAGGCTGCGGTTGACTACGTACACGGGCGCGTCGGCGGCACGCGCGGCGTGACGGCGAACCAGGTGGTGGCGGCGTCGCGTCGCACCCGGCACGTCCCGACGAGACTGCTGGCACTGAATATCCTGTATGTCCTGGTTGCGCAGCAGCGGGCCAGCATCACACGCTCCGGGGAGCACCGGCAGCTGTTCTTTGCGGTGCGCAAGCCGCGGCGCAAGTAACGGCGCGGGAGGCTCAGGGGCAGGCCCGCCGGGCTGCCACCCAGGCCACGCCCTGCAGACCGTGCCTTGCGGTGCCGCCGGCTTCGGTTCCGGGCGTCCTTCGAGTACGATTGAGGAGTATGAGCAGGAGCGATGCCGCCGGCGACGTTGGCAAGGTCCGCAAATTCGAGCACCCGGGCCGCGGGCGCGAGCGGGCGCGTCCCGTTCCGAAGGGGCGGCAGGTCGACCCGGACGCTACGGAGGCGATCAGGGCTCTGCTCGCGGACGCTCCGCGGGATCGGGACCTGCTGATCGAATACCTGCACCGCATCCAGGACACCTATGGGCAGATCTCCGCGGCGCACCTGGCCGCGCTCGCCGAGGAGATGCGCCTGGCCCTTGCCGAGGTGTTCGAGACGGCGACGTTTTACGCTCACTTCGACGTGGTGAAGGAGGGCGGCCTGGACGTCCCCTCTCTCACCGTGCGGGTCTGCGACAGCCTCAGCTGCGCGCTCTTCGGTGCGGAGGGACTTCTGGGCGCGTTGCAACGGGAGCTGGGCCCGGCGGTGCGGGTCGTGCGCGCCCCGTGCGTGGGACTGTGCGATCACGCGCCGGCGGTGGAGGTCGGCCACAACTTCCTGAAGCGTGCGAGCGTGGCGAGCGTCAAGTCAGCGGTGACCCACCGAGATACGCACCCGCACATTCCGGATTACATCGACTACGACGCCTATTGCGCCGCTGGCGGCTATCGGACCCTCGAGCGCCTGCGCTCGGGTGCGCTTGCGGTGGATGATGTCCTGAAGGTTCTCGACGACGGCGCACTGCGGGGCCTGGGCGGCGCGGGCTTTCCGACGGCGCGCAAGTGGCGCTCGGTGCGCGGGGAACCGGGCCCGCGCCTCATGGCGGTGAACGCCGACGAAGGCGAGCCGGGAACCTTCAAGGATCAGTACTTCCTCAACAGCGATCCGCACCGGTTCCTCGAGGGCGCGCTGATCGGCGCCCAGGTGGTTGAGGCAGCGGACCTCTATAT
>JBOIAH010000039.1:0-7931 GCA_050739055.1 Steroidobacteraceae bacterium
GTCGTAGGCCACCTTCTGCACCAGCGCGGGATCGGCGCCCGGTTCGAACAACGAGGTACTCACCAGCTTGCGCGTCTCACCGATGAAGTCGGTGCGGAACGGGGCAACCCGCGCCTCGATCTCGCGCCTGCTCATGGGCGGCAGGCCGACCGAGCGCAGAGCGTCGACGGCGATGACGCCGATGACGCGCGTGCCGATGAGCGCTGTGGCGGCCAGCGCCACCGTGGCGCCCATCGAGTGACCGACGAGGATGAGGTGCGGGTTGGGAATCTGGCGCGCGACCGCTGCGACGTCCGCGCCGTAGTTGGCGATCGACCAGTCGCTGCGGTTGCCGCCCGAGGCGCCGTGCCCGGCGAGGTTGAGCGCCACGACGGTGTAACGGGCCTGGAGCGCATCCAGCTGCGCATGCCAGTAGTCGGCGTTGCCTCCCCAGCCGTGCACCAGTATCACGGCCGGATCGCCGCTCCCGTACACGCGATACTCGAGGTGCACGTTGTCGTTCGACATCGCGATGCGCGGACCGTTGTCGACGATGCCTGCGGGGGGAGCCGCGCCGAACCGGCCGTGCTGGCTGCAGGCTGCAACCCCCGCCACGATGAGCAACACCACCAGCCGGCCATGGGACATCCGCTGCTCCTTCACACGCTGCGCAGCACCTTGCCCGGGTTCATCACGCCGTGCGGGTCGAAGGCGCGCTTCACCGCGCGCATCAGGGCGAGCTCGGCGGGCGGCGCATAGCGCTCGAGCTCCGGCGCCTTCAGTCGCCCGATGCCGTGCTCGGCGCTGAAGCTGCCGCCCAGCTCGCACGCCAGATCGTGCAGCGCGCGCCGCACCTGCGGCTCGCGCGCCAGCAGCGACGCGCCGTCCGCGCCCGGCGCCTGGGTGAGGTTGAAATGCAGGTTGCCGTCGCCGACGTGCCCGTAGGCGACCAGGCGGGCGTCCGGAACGTTGGCGCTCACCCAGGCGGAGCCGCGCTCGACGAACTCACCCAGGGCGCTGACGGGGACGGAGATGTCGTGCTTGAGGCCGGCGCCTTCGCGGCGCTGCGCTTCCGGAATCGTCTCACGCAGCTTCCACAGCGCGGCGCGTTCGCGCTCGCCGCGGGCGATGGTGGCATCGAGCACCACGCCCGCCTCGAGCGCGGCGCCGAGCGCCTCGGTCAGCAGCACGTCGAGCGATTCGGCCGCGCGCGCCGAGGTCAGCTCGCACAGCACGTACCAGCGGTAGGGCGCGCCGAGCGGATCGCTCACCCCGGGTATGTGGCGGGTCGTGAGCTCGATGCCGATACGCGGGATCAGCTCGAAGGAGCTGACGCGATCACCGCTCGCCTCGCGCAGCTGCGCGAGCAGCGTCACGGCGGCGCGCACGTCGGGCAGCGCGGCGAGTGCGGTCGCGCTGCTGCGGATCTGCGCAAACAGCTTGAGACTCGCGGCGGTAATGATGCCGAGCGTGCCCTCGGCGCCAAGGAACAGCGCGCGAATGTCGTAACCGGTATTGTCCTTGCGCAGACCCGAGAGCAGCGGCAGCACGCGGCCGTCGGCCAGCACCACCTCCAGCCCCAGCACCAGCTCGCGCATCATGCCGTAGCGCAGCACGCTCACACCGCCGGCGTTGGTGGAGAGGTTGCCGCCGATCTGGCAGCTGCCCTCGGAGCCAAGGCTCAGTGGAAAGAAGCGTCCCGCCTCCTCGGCCGCGCGCTGCACCTGCGCCAGGATGCAGCCGGCTTCCGCCACCAGCGAATAGTTTTCCGCATCGACGCCGCGCACCCGGTTGAGTCGCGCGAGCGACACCACCAGCTGGCGGCCGGATTCGTCGGGGGTTGCGCCGCCGCAGTAGCTGGTGTTACCGCCATGCGGCACTACACCTACCTGCGCGGCATCGCACGCTGCCAGCACCCGCGAGACCTCATCGACCGAGCAGGGCCGGGCGACGCCGAGTGCCCGGCCGTGGTACAGCCGGCGCTCATCCGTCAGGAAGGGTTGGCAGGCGTCTCCGGTCAGCAGGCCGTCGGCGCCCAGAATCGCGCGCAGCGACCCGGTGATGTCGCTTGCGGGGATGTCCGTGCTCCTTAGTTAGATCGTGCCGAGGGCCCGCAATGCCGCGATGCGCTCATCGAGCGGCGGGTGGCTCAGAAATAAGCGCTTCAGAGCGCTGCCGGCGTCGCCGCCGGCGATGCCGAAGGCGGCCAGCTGCTGGGTGGGCAGCGGCTCGTGTACCCGCTTCAGCGCCTCGAGCGCCGCGATCATGCTCGGGGTGCCGGCGAGGTGCGCCCCGCCGCGGTCGGCACGGAATTCGCGCCAGCGCGAGAACCACATGACGATCAGGTTGGCGAAGATGCCGAGCACCAGCTGGCACACGAGTACGGTGACGAAGGAGGCGATCCCGCGCCCGTCGTCCGAGCGGAACAGCGCGCGGTCGATGATGTTGCCGATGACGCGCGACAGGAAGATCACGAAGGTGTTGACCACTCCCTGTATCAGGGTGAGCGTCACCATGTCGCCGTTGGCGACGTGGGTCATCTCGTGCCCGAGCACCGCCGCGATTTCCTCGCGGTTCATCCGCTGCAGCAGCCCGGTGCTCACCGCGACCAGGGAGGCGTTGCGGTTGGCGCCGGTGGCGAACGCGTTGGGCTCGGGCGAATCGAAGATGCCCACTTCCGGCATGCCGACGCCAACCGCCTGGGCATGATGCTGCACGACCCCGACGAGCCACTGCTCGGTGGCGTTGCCCGACTGACCGATGACGCGCACGCCCATCGAGCGTTTCGCCATCCACTTGGACATCGCGAGCGAGATGAACGCGCCGCCGAAGCCGATGAACGCGGCAAATACCAGCAGGCCGGCGAGGCTGCTGCCGTGTACGGCGAGCCAGGCGTCGAGCCCGATGAGGCGAGCGACGACCGACAGCAGCAGCAGCACCGCAAGGTTGGTCGCGAGGAACAGCACGATACGTTTCATAGCGGGTCTTTTAGCGCGTCTGGGGCAAGCACTGTACCGTTACCCCTTGTGAGCCGCCACCCTTGGGGCCGGGGCGCGCGTTTTCAAGGGCCCTCCCCGCCACACGCTTACCGTCAGCCGATCGCAACTCCCAGCGCGCGACCCACGAGGAAGCTCACCGTACCGGCGCCGCCGCCGATCAGCACCATGCGCAGCGCGCTGCGCAGCGCGTCGCGGCCGGTGAACAGCGACAGGCCCAGTCCCACGGCGAACAGGGCCGCGGCGGTTGCGATCGCGGCGGCGACGATCGCCCGCGTGCCGGCCAGATGCGCCACGAACGGCAGCAGCGGCACCGCGGCGCCGACTGCGAAGGTGACGAACGAGGCACTCGCCGCACCCCAGGGCGAGCCCAGATCATCGGGGTTCAGGCCCAGCTCCTCGCGCGCCAGTACCTCGAGCGCCTGCTGCGGGTGCGCCAGCAGGGCGCGGCTCACGCTGCGCGCCTGCTCGAGATCGACGCCGCGCGCGTGGTAGATCAGCGCGAGCTCCTCGGCTTCTTCCTGCGGGTACTCGGCCAGCTCCTCGCGCTCGAGCGCCATCTGGTATTCGTACATCTCGCGCTGCGAGCGCACCGACAGGTACTCGCCCGCCGCCATGGAGAGCGCGCCGGCGAGCAGGCCTGCCGCGCCGGCCATCAGCACGTAACCGTTGCCGGCACCGGCGCCGGCGACCCCGAGCACCAGGCTCACATTCGACACCAGGCCGTCGTTCACGCCGAACACCGCGGCGCGCAGGCTCCCTCCGAGGCTGCTGCGGTGGCGCGCGCCGACTTCGGCGAGCGAGGTGGGCATCGCGTGACCGGCGATGCTGCCCGAGAGGGCACTGTAGACCGACAAGCCGCGCAGCTTCATCGCGGCCAGCACCGCGCGCATCGAGCGCGGGTCGAAGCGGCGCAGGAGCCGCGCCACGATGCGGGCGCGCAGCGCGGGGGTGAAGGTGCGCGGGGCGCCACCCGCGGGCGATGCCTTGCGGGCGCTGAGCTCCCATTTGGCGGCCTGCTCCTCGGCGGCCACGGCGAGCTGCTCGAACAGCCGGCGCTTGTGCGGATCGGGTTCCGCGGCCGCTACCTGCCGGTACAGCCAGGCGGATTCTTTTTCGTGGTACCAGCTATCGACGCCGGGTGCGGTCAATATTCGTCCTGCTCGTCGTCGAGCTCGTCCTCGTCCAGGTCGTCATCGTCCTCGTCGTCATCCTCGTCCCACTCCTCCTCCTCGTCGGACTCCTCGTCATCGTCCGACCAGCCCTCGGGCTCCTCGATGCGCTCGAGATCCATCTCGTGCCAGGCTTCCAGATCGAGCTCCTCGATGTCGCCGTCGAGATACTCGATCTCGATCAGCTCCGAGTCCTCGTCGATAGACAGCACGCGGAACTGTTCTTCTTCTTCCAGGTTCTGGTACCACTGCCCGGGAACCGGTTCGTAATCTCTGCTCACCGACCACCCTTTGTCAGCATCGTCGCGGCGCACCAGTGTAGGGATGTGCCCGCATTTGGGCAACGCAGCTCGATTGCGTATAGTTTTCCGACCATGAACGTCCCGGCTCTTACCAACGCGGTGCCCCTTGCGCAGGCCCGCCGGCTCGTCGTGAAAGTGGGCTCGGCGCTGCTGGTCGACCCGGAGAGCGGGCGGGTGAACCGCGCGTGGCTCGAAACCCTGGTCGAGGACCTGCTGCGGCTGCGCAAGCGCGCTCAGCAAGTGATCCTGGTTTCCTCGGGCGCCATCGCCCTGGGCCGCCGGCGGCTGGGCCTGAGGAGCGGGACGCTGCGGCTCGAGGAGAGTCAGGCGGCGGCGGCCGTCGGGCAGATCCGGCTGGCGCACGCCTACAAGGAGCTGCTCGAGAATCGCGAGGTGACGGTGGCGCAGATGCTGCTGACACTCGAGGACAGCGAGCGCCGGCGCCGCTACCTGAACGCGCGCGCGACGCTCGAGACGCTGCTCGCCCTGGAGGCGCTGCCGGTGATCAACGAGAACGACACGGTGGCGACCGCCGAGATCCGCTACGGAGACAACGACCGCCTGGCGGCCCGCGTGGCGCAGATGGCCGGCGCCGACTGCCTGGTGCTGCTGTCGGACGTCGAGGGCCTGTTCAGCGCCGACCCCAACAAGGATCCGCGCGCGCAGATCGTGGCCGAAGTGCGCCACATCACTCCCGAAATCGAGGCCATGGCCGGCTGCACCGCTTCCCAGCTCGGCTCCGGCGGGATGGCGGCCAAGATCCAGGCGGCGAAGATCGCCGTGGCGGCCGGCTGTCACATGTGCATCGCCGCGGGCGTCCACAAGCATCCGCTGCGGCGCATCGAAGAGGGGGCATCGTGCACCTGGTTTGTTCCGAGTGCCACGCCGGCCGCCGCACGCAAACAGTGGATCGCCGGCACCCTGCGTCCCGCGGGCGCCATCACCATCGACGCGGGCGCGCTGCGCGCCTTGCTCGAAGGCAAGAGCCTGCTGCCCGCGGGCGTTACCGGGGCGCGCGGGCGCTTCGAGCGCGGGGATACGGTGAGCGTGCTCGCCGCGGACGGCGCCGAGGTCGCGCGCGGGATCGTCGCCTACTCGGAGGGCGACGCCGCCCGAATCATGGGGCGCAAGACCGGCGAGATCGAGAAGCTGCTCGGCTTTCGTGGCCGCGACGAGATGATCCACCGCGACGACCTGGTGCTGCTGCACCCGGAGACGCCCGCGCCGGCCGAAGCCGCGCCGGCGGTACGCTAGAGCCGAGGGCCATGGACGCGGATCACATCGGCGAGTTGATGGAAGGGCTCGGCAAGGCCGCCACTGCCGCCGCGGGCACGCTGGCGCTCGCCGCTACCGCGCAGAAGAACGCCGCGCTGTCAGCCGCCGCCGCCGCCATCCGGGCACACAGCCGGGAGATTCTCCAGGCGAATGGACGCGACGTCGCCGCGGCGCGCACGGCGCGCACCAGCGCTGCGCGGCTCGAGCGGCTGCACCTGGACGAGAAGCGCGTCGAGTCGATCGCCGCGAGCATCGAGGAGGTGGTCGAACTCGCCGACCCGATCGGGACCGCGGTGGCGGAATGGGAGCGCCCCAACGGACTGAGGATCCAGCGGGTGGTCGTGCCGCTCGGAGTCATCGGAATCATCTACGAGAGCCGCCCCAACGTCACGACGGATGCGGGCGCGCTGTGCCTGAAGGCGGGCAACGCGGCGATCCTGCGCGGCGGGTCCGAAAGCCGCCACTCCAACGCGGCGCTGCACCGCTGCCTCGCCGCCGGCCTCAGCGCCGCGGGTCTGCCCGAGGCGTGCATCCAGCTGGTGCCTACAACCTCGCGCATGGCGGTGGGTTACATGCTCGCGGGCATGAGCGAGTATCTCGACGTCATCGTGCCGCGCGGCGGCAAGACCCTCGTCGCGCGGGTGCAGCAGGAGGCGCGCGTGCCGGTGATCGGTCACCTCGAGGGCAACTGCCACGTGTACATCGACCGGGACGCCGATGTGCGCATGGCGCGCACCATCGCGCTCAACGCCAAGATGCGCCGCACCGGGATCTGCGGCGCGGCCGAGACGCTGCTGGTGGACCGGGCGTGCGTCGCCACGCACCTGGGTCCGATCGTGCATGACCTGTTGGACGCGGGCTGCGAGGTGCGCGGCGATGCGGCCGTGCAGCAGGCCGACGCGCGGGTGCGCCCGGCGAGCGAAGATGACTGGTACACCGAGTATCTGGACGCCATCATCGCTGCGCGGGTGGTGGACGGCGTCGATGCCGCCATCGCCCACATCGCCCGCTACGGTTCAGCGCACACCGAGTCGATCGTCACCGAGAATCAGGCCACCGCGGAGCGCTTCCTGCAGCGGGTCGACAGCGCGATCGTGCTGCACAACGCCTCCACGCAGTTCGCGGACGGCGGGGAGTTCGGCATGGGAGCGGAGATCGGCATCTCCACCGATCGGTTCCACGCGCGCGGTCCGGTCGGGGTGCAGCAGCTCACCAGCTACAAGTACGTGGTGCGCGGCGCCGGCCAGATAAGACCGTGACGCGTTACCGGTGCGCGGCGTGCGGCGGCTGCGCGTGGCCGGACGGGGCGCAACGCTCGCAATTCACCCAGCCGGAGTCGCCGTTCACGTAATGCTCCTTCTTCCAGATCGGCAGCCGGTGCTTGATCTCGTCGATGATGTAGCGGCAGGCGAGAAACGCCTCGTGCCGGTGTGGCGAGCTCACCCCGACCCACACCGCGAGCTCGCCGATGGCAAGGTCCCCGACGCGGTGCATGCAGGCGGCGTGCGTGACCCCGAAGCGGGCCACCGCCTCGGCCACGATGCGCTCCGCCTCGCGGATCGCGAGCGCCTCGAATGCCTCGTACTCGAGGTGCCGTACGCGCTCGCCTTGGTGGTGATCGCGCACCCAGCCCTCGAACGCCGCGAAGCCGCCGCAGCTGGGATCCGCAAGCGCGGCGCGCAGCGCTGCGGCCTCGATCGGCGTGCGGCTGAAGGCAAACGGCGCGCTCATGAAGCAACTACCTGCTGCAGGTGCGTGCGAGTCAGCCGCCCGCGACCGGCGGAATGAACACGACCGAATCGCCGTCGGCGAGCGGTGCGGACCAGTCGCCGAACTCGCCGTTGAGGGCGACGCGCAGCATCCCGGGTGCGAGTGAGAACGGGTAGCGCCCGGCGAGCTCGAGGTACAACTCCTGCGGGGTGCGCGCCGCCGTGACGAGGGCCTCTTCGCTGCGCCCGGCCTGCTCGCGCAGCAGCGCGTAGTACTGCACCTTGATGCGCCGCGCGGCGGCCGGCGCAGGCTCCTGATTCAGTGCGGCCATGGCGGACCCATACTCCTCGGGTGTGTTGGCATTGTCGAGCGCGCGCGGGTCGGGCTCGTCGATGAGCAGCGCGTCCGCGCTCAGCAGGAAGCTGCGCGGGCAGGTCGCACCAAGCGCGACGTAGGCGGCGAGGCTGGCGCGGCTCGCCGGCTCATACACCGCGCAC
>JBOIAH010000040.1:0-2883 GCA_050739055.1 Steroidobacteraceae bacterium
CGTGAGCACGTAGCGGCCGACGACCGCGAGGTTGGACGGGGCTGCCGAGGGCTTGGGCTTCTCGACGATGTTGCGCACGCGGCTGGTCATGGACTTGTCGGCCTCCACCGCCACGATGCCGTACTTGTCGGCATCCCTGCGGGGCACCATCTGCACTCCGAGGACGCTGGCGCGCCTGGTCTCGTACACCCGGGCCATCTGGGCCAGGCAGGCCACCTCGGAGCGGATCAGGTCGTCCGCCAGGTGCACGAAAAACGGCTCGGCGCCCACGGCAGGCTGTGCGCACAGCACCGCGTGCCCGAGCCCGAGCGGCGCCGGCTGACGTATGTAGATGCAGGAGGCGTAGGAAGGCAGCACGCTGCGCAGCTGCTTGAGCAGATCGCTCTTGCCCTGCGCGTGCAGCATGTGCTCGAGCTCCTGGTCGGAGTCGAAGTGATCCTCGATGGCGCGCTTGGAAGCGCCGGTTATGAACACCAGGCGCTGCGCGCCGGCCGCCAGCGCCTCTTCCACCGCGTACTGGATCAGCGGCTTGTCGACCACCGGGAGCATCTCCTTGGGGCTCGCCTTGGTCGCCGGCAGAAAGCGCGTACCGCGCCCCGCCACGGGAAACACGGCGGTACGGATAGCCGACTTCGGACCCGTCCTCATCGAAGAACTCTCCTTCAGGTGCAGCTCGCGGCGCTCACGCCGGTGGCGCGGTGGCGGCGGGACGGGCGTGCACCTGGTCGGCGCGCTCCGCCCACTTGAAGACCGCGGGCCGCAGGCTGTCCCACGAGCGGCACTTCGGGCAGTGCCAGTACCAGCCCACGCTGTTCAATCCGCATTCCTCGCACTGGTAGCGTCCCCCGGCATCGCCGATGCGCGTGAGCAGCACGCTCAGTGAGGTGGCATCGGCGAGCGACTGCACCCCGGCCCCCAGCTCCGCGGCGATTCCGGGCAGACGCGCCACGTCCGGCGCCGGCACGGCGGTGGCGAGCAGCCACGCGAGCTGTCGCGGGGTGACGCGCCCGCTCTGACGCAGCCGCCGGCCAAGCTCCTGCAACACGTCCGGCCCGCCTCGTGTGGCAGCAATGCTCAGCACCGGCGGAATGATCTCCAGCGCGAGACCCGGCGACATCTCCAGCGCCTGCAGGTACAGCAGCAGCGCCCCGTCGGCATCACCCGCGCGCTCGGCGATGCGCGCGCTGAGGATGTCGGCCCGCGGCAGCTCCGGCTGGTGGGTACGCGCCTGGCGCAGCAGGGTGCGGGCGCGCTCCGGATCGCCCTGCACCAGAGCGTACTCAGCGAGCTCGCACAGGTAGTGAGCCGCGACCCGGCGGCGCTCGTTCTGCACGCCCGCCGGCAGCTCGTGGAAGATCTTCAGAGCCTTGGCCCAGTCGCCCTGGGACTCGTAGATCCGCACCAGGTGATCGAGCGCAGCGTTGCGATACTCGCGCGAGGCGGCCAGCTCCTCGAGCACGCGCTCGGCGCGATCCATGAGCCCCGCGCTCAGGTAGTCGAGCGCCAGGGCGAACGCAGCCTTGTCGCGCAGTCCGCCGTCACCCTGGTCGCGCAGCCGCGAGTGGATCGCGATCGCGCGATCGACCTCGCCCCGGCGCCGGAACAGGCTCCCCAATGCGAACTGGATTTCCGCCGCATCGCCGTCGGCCGCGGCCATGCGGGCGAAGATCTCGGCGGCGTGATCGAAGCGATCGTTGATCAGGTGATCAAGGCCGACGTAGTAGTCGCGCGGCAGGCGCACGGTACGCGCCGCGCCGTTGCGGCGTCCGAGGAACCAGGCGGCGAAACCGACCAGGATGAACGCCAGCGCCAGCAGCAGGGGAGGCAGCTCAAACACGGGGCAGACGATAACAGGTCCGCGGGGCGACGGATAACCGCCCGCGCGCCGTCCCGCTTTGAGGGGGCGCGGCTTGCCGGCCCGTCAGTCCCGGATCGGCCGGTCGGCGCCGTCGTTCACGCGCTCGCGCAGATCCTTGCCGGGCTTGAAGTGCGGCACGTGCTTGCCCGACAGCGCCACCGCCTCCCCGGTCTTGGGATTACGCCCCTGGCGCGGGGGGCGGAAGTGCAGCGAGAAGCTGCCGAAGCCGCGGATCTCGATGCGCTCCCCCTGCGAGAGCGCATCGCTCATGATTTCCAGGATCTGCTTCAGCGCCAGCTCCACATCCTTCGCCGGCAGATGCTTCTGCTTGGCGGTGATGACCTCGATGAGTTCCGACTTGGTCATTGCGCTTCAGTCGCTGCCACGCTCTCCCGAGCCGATGTGCTCCTTGAGCAGTTCCCCGAGGCTGGTGCCGCTGGGTGCGGCTTCGGAGCGGTAGCTGTGCACCGCTTCGGCTTCGTCGTGCGCCTCCTTGGCTTTGATCGACAGCGAAATGGTGCGCGACTTGCGGTCGACACCGGTGAACTTCGCCTCGACCTCGTCCCCGACCTTCAACACCGCGCGTGCGTCCTCGACGCGATCGCGGCCGAGCTCGGAGGCGCGCAGCTGGCCTTCGATGCCGTTGCCGAGGTCGATGACCGCGCCGCGCGCGTCCACTTCCTTCACGACACCCTTGACGATCGTGCCCTTGGGATTGTCGGCGATGTAGGCCGAGAAGGGATCCTTGGCGAGCTGCTTGATGCCGAGTGAAATGCGCTCGCGCTCCGGATCGATCGACAGCACCATCGCCTCGATCTGCTGAGCCTTCTGGTAGTTGCGCACCGCCTCCTCGCCCGGCTGATCCCAGGAGATGTCCGAGAGGTGCACCAGGCCGTCGATGTTGCCCGGCAGGCCGACGAAAATGCCGAAGTCGGTGATCGACTTGATCTGGCCCGCGACCTTGTCACCGCGGTTGTAGTTCTCGGCAAACTCCTTCCACGGGTTGGCCTGGCACTGCTTGAGGC
>JBOIAH010000041.1:0-2233 GCA_050739055.1 Steroidobacteraceae bacterium
ACAGCATACAGCTCGCGCGGCTCGAGGCGGGGCGGGTCGCGGACGCCGAGACTCAGCCCTGCGACCTGGTGCTAATGTCGGGGGGATTCACGCCGAGCGTGCACCTTCACTCGCAGTCGCGCGGCAAGCTCGCCTGGGACGCGGGGTTGCAGGCCTTCCTGCCGGGGGAGTCTGCTGAGCACTCCCGCAGCGCCGGCGCCTGCCACGGTGTGTTCGCGCTCGCGGCGGCACACGCCGATGGTGCCGTGGCCGGGGAGGCGGCGGCACGGGCTGCCACGGCGCCCGCCCGTACGCGGGTGTGTACCCCGGTGGCGCAGCCTGAGCGTACCGCCGTGGCCACGTCGGACGCCGCGCCGGCGGCCACGGCGTCGGTTTCCGTGTCGGTATCCCCCACGGCGCCCGGTTTCGCCGGCGCGCTGCCCCAACCGCGGCGCGCACGCTCCAAGGCGTTTGTCGACTGGCAGAACGATGTGACTGTGAAGGACCTGGCGCTCGCGACGCGCGAAGGCTTCCGCTCGATCGAGCACGTCAAGCGCTACACCACCACCGGCATGGCGACCGACCAGGGCAAGACCTCCAACCTGAACGCGCTCGGCATCGTGGCGCGCACGCTCGGCAAGACTATTCCCGAGGTGGGACTCACGACCTTCCGCATGCCCTACACGCCGGTGAGCTTCGGCAGCTTCGCCGGTGTGGCGCGCGGGGAGCTGTTCGACCCGGTGCGCACCACGCCGATGCACGGCTGGGCGGTGGCTCGTGGCGCGGTGTTCGAGGATGTGGGCCTGTGGAAGCGCGCGCGTTACTTCCCGCGCGCGGAAGAGGACCTGCACGCGGCGGTGGCGCGCGAGTGCCGCGCCGTGCGCAACGGCTGCGGCATTTTCGACGCGTCCACGCTCGGCAAGATCGAAGTCGTCGGCCAGGACGCGGTGACCTTCATGAACCGCCTGTACGTCAACGCGTGGACCAGCCTCGCGGTCGGCCGCGCGCGCTATGGCGTGCTGCTGCGCGATGACGGCTTCGTGTACGACGACGGCGTGGTCGCGTGCGTGGCCGAGGACCGCTTGCACGTCACGACCACCACCGGCGGCGCCCCGCGGGTGCTGGCGCTGATGGAGGACTACCTGCAGACGGAGTGGTCGGAGCTGAACGTCTGGCTCACGTCGACCACCGAGCAGTGGGCGGTGATCGCGGTGCAGGGCCCGGCGGCGCGCCGGGTTCTCGCCGATCTGGTCGACGTCGACATCGCAGCAGCGGCGCTGCCTCACATGAGCATGGCGTGTGGCCGCATCTGCAGTGTCCCGATGCGCCTGTTCCGGGTGAGCTTCAGCGGCGAGCTCGGCTTCGAAGTCAACGTTCCGGCGGACTTTGGTCCCGCCGTGTGGGAGGCGATCTGGGAGGCGGGTCAGGCGCATGGCATCACGGCCTACGGCACCGAGACCATGCACGTGCTGCGCGCCGAGAAAGGCTACGTCATCGTCGGACAGGATACCGACGGTACGGTCACCCCGGATGACGCCGGACTCGGCTGGGCGATCGGCAAGGGGAAGCCCGACTTCGTCGGCCGGCGCTCGCTGCAGCGCCCCGCCATGAGCGCTCCCGATCGGCGCCAGCTGGTCGGGCTGCTGACCGCCGATCCGCGCATCGTGCTGGAGGAAGGCGCACAGATCATGTCGCAGGCGGGCTCGCATCCCCCGTCGCGGCCGATCGGACATGTGACCTCCTCCTACCACAGCGCGGTGCTCGGGCGCTCCATCGCGCTCGGGCTCGTCTCGGGCGGGCGGGCGCGCCTGGGCCGGACGCTGTACGTCCCGATGCCCGCGGGCGAGATCGCGATCCAGGTCGCCTCCCCCGTGTTCTACGACCCCGAAGGCAAGCGCCTCCATGCGTGACCTCAGCGCCGCACGTCGCCCGCCGCTCATCGCAACCACTCCGATGCTGCGTCCCCTGCCGCCCGCGACCCGGCACATCCTGCGAGGGGGACGGGAAGCGAGGGTCGCGGCGGGCAAGGTCTTGGGGTTCGATCTCCCGGCGAGCGCCTGCCGCGCCACGTGCGCGGGCGATCGCGCGGCACTGTGGCAGGGGCCGGATGAGTGGCTGCTGCTGAGCACCGCTGCCTCCGGGGACAGAGCCCAGGCGCCCCTGAACGAAGCGTCTCTGGAGGAAGCGCTGCAGGGCCTGCCGCATTCGCTCGTGAACGTCAGTCATCGCCAGATCGGCCTCGAGCTGCGCGGCC
>JBOIAH010000042.1:0-1230 GCA_050739055.1 Steroidobacteraceae bacterium
GATCAGGGGCGCGCGCGCCGCCGTCCGGGTGGCGGGCGAACAGCCCGGGGGTGCAGACCTCGATCTGCAGGCGGGTATTGAGCTCGAACGGTTCCGGCCGGTAGCGGCTCGCGGAGCGTTTGAGCGCGTTGCCGCGCGTGTAGTACTCAAAGGACTTCTCGTACTGCTGCCGGTCCTCGAGCGCTTTACCCAGGGCAAAGCACAGATGGTACCGATCGAACACGGAAGTCGCCGGCGCCGATTCCGCGGTACGCATCTCATCGAGCTCCCGGTCCTCGAACCGGTAGGTCTTCAGGTTCGCCAGGCTCCAGTAGGCGTCGCCATAGCCGGCGCGCGCCGCCGCCGCCGCGCGATACTCGGCGATGGCCTCCTCGCGCCGTCCCAGCGTCTTGAGCGAATGGGCGATCGACAGATGCAGCTCCGCCGGCTGCCTGGCACCGGTCAGCAGATCCCGGTAGAGCTCGATGGCGCGCTCATGCAGGCCAAGACCCACACACGCCAGCGCATGGAGCGTGCGGTAGCTGCGATTGGCGCTATCCACGGCCAGCAGCTTTTCGGCTTGCACCCGGGCCTGCTGGTGCATGTGGCGGTCGATGAGCACCTGTGCATAGTCGAGCCGGGCGGCGTGATAGTCGGGCGCCAGGTCGAGCGCCGCCTCCAGCAACAGCTGGGCGTCGTCGAGCACCCCACGCTCGATGCCGAGGCGCGCGAGCAGACGCATGGCCTCGACGTGGTGGCCATGCTCGAGCAGGAAAGCGCGGATGACCTGCTCGGCCGCCCCCAACTCACCGTCCGAGAACAACGCCGTCGCCGCCACTACCTCGGGCGGCAGATTTTTCAGCGTCGCGACATGCGCGGCCGCCGCGGCGGCGTTCGCCGCCTGCCCGGTCATCCGGTACAGGCCCTCGAGCATGCTCCAGCTGGCGGGCAGGGCCGGATTGAGGTGCACGCCGCGCAGCAAGGCCTCGATCGCCTCGGGCGCCTGCCTCAGCGCGACATGGCAGTAGCCGCGCTCCTGGTGCAGGGCGCTGAAGCGCGGATGCAGCCGTTCGAGTGCGGCGAGAGTGGCCAGGGCCGCAGGAATGTCCCCGAGCTGCCGCTGGGCAACCGCGCGCAGATACAGCACGTCGCGATTCTCGGGAACCGTGACCAGCAGCGCGTCGGCCGCCTGCAGGGCTGGCGCGAAACGCCGCTCCCTCAGGAGCTCGCGCGTGCGCCGAACCTCGAGTT
>JBOIAH010000043.1:0-3475 GCA_050739055.1 Steroidobacteraceae bacterium
GTGTTAAACAGGTAACTCACCGAGCCGTCGGCCCCGAGGTTGCCGCCGTGCTGCACGAACGCACGCCGGACTTCCGCGCCCGTGCGGCCGCGGTCACCGGTGAGGCACTCGACCATTACCGCCGCCCCGCCCGGGCCGTAGCCCTCGAAGCGAACCGCCTCGAGTCCATTCTGCGGCGCGCGCGCCCGTTCCTTGTCGCGCTTGGCCGCCAGGGCACCGCTGCGACGCTGGATGTTGGCCCACCTGCTGTGACCTGCCATCGAACTGCACATTTCATGCGGAGCGCGCCGCTGCGCGTGCGCCGCCTGGGAAAACACCCGGGTATGATAGCGGTAAACCACCGCGGACGACACGCCGCCGCACCCGCGGCGGGCGCGCGCTCCAAGTGCGTTAGTTTTCGTGGAAACGAGTCAACTCTGTCCGCCGGCGGTGCGCGACGCCATCACGGCCGCACGTGCCGCGCTTGAGCGGGCGAACACGCGCACCGGCGCCGATCTCGGCCTCGCCACCGAGGCCGCCGAGATCATGGGCGCTCTCACCGCCAGCGCCGAGCTCGCCGGCGCGCTGCTTGCCCGCCCGGTGATCGACCGTGCGGGCCTTACCCCCGAGCAGGCAGCGGGCATCGTCGGCCAGCCCGCCACCGACATTGCCGTCGCCCTGCTGCGGCTTGGCACGCTCGGGTTGCCGCGCGACTGGTCGCCCGCGCAGGGACTGGACGCACGCCAGGCGGAAACGTTGCGCAAGATGCTGCTGGCGGTGGTCGCCGACCCGCGCCTGGTGCTCGCGCGGCTGGCGGAGGAGCTGGTGGGCCTGCGCCACGCGCGCGAGTTGTCCGCGCCCGAACGCGAGCGCCGCGCGGTGGAGGCGCGGCTCATCTACGCGCCGCTCGCCAACCGCTTAGGGGTATGGCAGCTCAAGTGGGAGCTCGAGGACCTGGCGTTCCGCTGCCTGGAACCGGCCGAATACCGGCGGATTGCCGGCGCGCTGAACGAACGGCGCGCCGACCGCGAGCGCTACATCGACACGCTGTGCACGCAGCTGCGTACGGCGTTGCAGGCGGCGGGTATCGCGGCCGAGGTCCAGGGGCGCCCGAAGCACATGTACAGCATCTACCGCAAGATGCAGCGCAAGCAGCTGGCGTTCGAGCAGCTGTTCGACGTGCGCGCGGTGCGCGTGGTGGTCGGCTCGGTCGCCGAGTGCTACGCGGCGCTCGGGATAGTCCATGGCCAGTGGCCGTACATTCCCGGGGAGTTCGACGACTACATCGCGACGCCCAAGGGCAACGGCTACCGCTCGATCCACACCGCGGTGATCGGACCGCAGGCGCGCAGCCTCGAGGTGCAGATCCGCACCCGCGACATGCACGAGCACGCCGAGCTGGGCGTGGCGGCGCACTGGACCTACAAGGAAGGCGGCCCGCAGGACGCCCATTACCAGCGCAAGATCGAGTGGGTGCGGCGCCTGCTCGAACCGCAGGACGGCGCGGACGGCGGCGGCGATGCCGGACGGGACTTCGTCGAGGGCATGCGCAGCGAGCTGTTCGAGGACCGCGTCTATGCGCTCACGCCCAAGGGCGAGGTGATCGACCTGCCGCGCGGCGCCACCCCGCTCGACTTCGCCTACAACATCCACACTTCGCTCGGCCACCGCTGCCGCGGGGCCAAGGTGAACGGCCGCATCGTGCCGCTGACCCGCGCGCTGGCCAACGGCGAGATTGTCGAGATCATCACCGGCAAGCACGACGCACCGAGCCGCGACTGGCTCGCGCCCGAGCTCGGCTACCTCGTGTCGGCTCGCAACCGCGGCAAGGTGCGCGCCTGGTTCCGCAAGCAGGACCTCGGCGACAACCGCAACGCCGGCTTGCGCATCGCCGAGCGCGAGCTGGCGCGCCTCGGCGCGGGAACCGCGCAGCTCGCGGCGCTGGCGCACGAGCTCAAGGCGCGCGATACCGATCACTTCTACCAGCTGCTCGGGGAGGGCGAGATCACGGTGACGCAGCTGGTGCACGCCGCGGCACGCCTGGTCGAGCCGCAGCTGCCGCGCCCGCCGGTGCGGGCGGCCCGGCCCGGGCCGCGCCGCCACGCCTCACCGGTGCAGATCGAGGGCGTGGGCGATCTGCCGACGACGCTGGCGCGCTGCTGCGCACCGCTGCGCCCGCAACCGATCACCGGCTACGTCACGCTCGGGCGCGGGGTCACGGTCCATCGCAGCGACTGTGCGAGCCTGCAGCGCATGAGCGCTCTGAAGCCCGAGCGGCTGCTGACGGTCGAGTGGGCGGGGGGCAACACCGGCACGCTGGCAGTGGAGATCGCGGTCAGCGCCTACGATCGCCGTGGGCTGCTGCGCGATCTCACCGACGTCATGGCGGTCGAGCGCCTGAGTATCGATGCGGTCACGTCCAGAACCGACCACGACGCCGGCATGGCCTACTTTGCCCTCACCGTCGCGGTCAGCGACCTGGAGCAGCTGGCGCGCGTGTTGCGCAGGCTCGCCGGCGTGCCGAACGTCATCCAAGCGCGGCGCAGGACTTAGTCAGCGGTTGATCGAATCGATCGAGCGCTTGTCGGCGGCGAGCGCCGCCTCGTGCACCGCTTCCGACAGCGTCGGGTGCGCGTGGATGGTGCGCTGCAGATCCTCGCTGCTGGCCGAGTACTCCATGGCGAGCACCGCCTCCGCGATCAGCTCTCCGGCCATGGGGCCGACAATGTGCACGCCGAGGATCTCATCGTCATCGCGCGCCGCCACGATCTTCGCGAATCCGGCGGTCTGCTCCAGGGCACGCGCCCGGCCGCTGGCGAGGAACGGGAATACGCCGGTCTTGTATTCGCGCCCGCTCGCCCTGGCCTGCTCCTCGGTGAGTCCGACCCAGGCGATCTCGGGCGCGGTGTAGATCACGGCCGGAACTACCTTGTAGTTCACCTCGGCGAAGCGCCCGGCAATGAGGTCGGCAACCATCACGCCCTCCTCCTTGCCTTTGTGCGCCAGCATCGGGCCGCGCACGCAGTCCCCGATCGCCCACACGCCCTCGACGCCGGTGCGGCAGGCAGGGTCGACCTTGATGAAGCCGCGCTCGTCCAGCTGCACGCCGGCGTCCGCGGCGAGCAGGTCCTGGGTGTATGGCCGGCGCCCAACCGCGACCACCAGCCGGTCCACGGTGAGGTGCTGCTCGCCCTTGGCGTCGCTGTAGCTGACGTCGACCGTCCCACCCTTGATCGCAGCGCCGCCCACCTTGGCGCCGAGGCGGATGTCGAGACCCTGCTTCTTGAAGTGACGCAACGCCTCGCGCGCCAGCTGCTGGTCGGCGAACGCCAGGAAGTCCGGCAGCGCCTCGAGCACCGTGACTTCGGAGCCGAGCCGGCGCCAGACGCTGCCGAGCTCGAGCCCAATGACGCCCGCCCCGATGACACCGAGGCGCTTGGGCACCGCCTCGAGATCCAGCGCCTCCCAGGAATCCACGATGTGCGGCGACTTGAAC
>JBOIAH010000044.1:0-2960 GCA_050739055.1 Steroidobacteraceae bacterium
CCCCGGCGCCGGCGGTCGCGGCCAGCGCGCCCGCTGCGATCGCCAACGCGGCGGCGGCGCGGGCGAGAGTCAGGCGCGTGGGATGAGCCCGCGCCCCCCAGGTGCCTGAGGGTTTCATCATGCAGGCATTATCCGCGAGGGCGCGCGCCGGGTGCGAGTGCGAAGCGCGCACCCAGGCGCATGCTGGTATTCTTGGCATCGTGAGTTCACCACGGGCGGTCATGCGCCGTCGCGGGGCATTGAGGCTGCTTCTGGCAGTTCAGTGTCTCGCGCTCTCGGCAGCTGCGGCCGCGCCGGCTCCCGCGGAGCCTCCCGCGCAGGCGCCCGAGGCGGCGCCGCCGGCTCCCCACCGCGTCCGCATCGGCCTGGTGCTCTCCGGCGGAGGCGCCCGCGGCGCGGCGCACGTCGGGGTGCTGAAGGTCCTCGAGCAGATGCACGTGCCGATCGATGCGATCGCCGGCACCAGCATGGGCGCGGTGGTGGGCGGGCTGTACGCGAGCGGACTGTCCGCGCGCGAGATCGAGAAGATCATGACCTCGCTCAACTGGCAGGACGCGTTCCGCGACCGGCCGCCGCGCGAGGACCTGACACTGCGCCGCAAGCAGGAAGATCAGAGCTTCCTGGTGAAATTCCCGCTGGGACTGCGCGGCGGCAAGATCGTGCTCCCCAAAGGCCTGATCCAGGGACAACGGCTCAACCAGACGCTGCGGCGCCTGACGCTGCCGGTCGCGCGCATCACCCACTTCGATGAGCTGCCGACGCCGTTTCGCGCCGTGGCCACCGATCTGGAGACCGGTGAACCGGTGGTCATGGGCGCGGGCGACCTGACGAGCGCGATGCGCGCCAGTGTGTCCGCGCCCGGCATCTTCGCGCCCGTGGAGCGCGAGGGGCGGGTGCTGGTGGACGGTGGCATCGCCGACAACGTGCCGGTCGACATCGCGCGCGCCATGGGAGTCGACGTCGTCATCGTGGTGGACGTCGGCTTTCCGCTGGTGCCCCGCAGGCAGTTGAACAGCGTCGCGGCGATCTCCAACCAGATGCTCGCCATCCTCATCCGCCGCAATGCCGAGCAGCAACTCGCTAGCCTCACTCCCCGAGACATTCTCATCGAACCGGCGCTCGGCGCGACCTCGTCCTTCGACTTCGGCGGGGTCGCCCGCATCATCGGCCTCGGGGAGGCCGCGGCGCGCGCCGCTGCGCCGCAACTCTCGCGGCTCGAGGTCAGCGATGAGGACATGCAGCGCTACGTGCAGCGGCGCGATTCGCTGCGCCGCCCGCCGCCGCGCATCGACTTCGTGACGGTGGATACCGGATCGGACGCCTATTCCAGGTCGCTCGACACCCTGTTCAAGGACCTGACCGGCAAGCCGCTCGATCCGGACAAGCTGGCGCAGCGCGTGACCGCCCTCTACGGGGCCGGCGGCCTCGACACCCTCGACTACCACGTCGTCGGGGACGAGAGTCGCTACGGACTCGCGCTGGATGCCAGACCCAGCTCCATGGGTCCGAACTACCTGCGCTTCGGCCTGAGCCTGCAGGATGATTTCCAGGGCAACTCGACTTACAACGCGGCGGTGCGCTTCGTGATGTCGGGCATCACGCGCAGCGCCGGGGAGTGGGTCAATGACCTGCAGGTCGGCAAGACCGAGCAGATCGCGACCGAGTTGTTCCTGCCACTGGCGCAATTCTCCGGCTGGTTCATCGATCCGCATGCCGCGGCCGGCTCCCACGACGTGGACGTGCTGCAGGGCCAGAGCCTGCTGGCCGAGTACCGCGCCCACACCTTCGACTACGGGAGCGACTTCGGCTACCAGTTCGGCAACTGGGGCGAGATTCGCGTCGGGGCGCTGCGCGAGGAGGGTCACTTCCGGCTGAAGATCGGCGATCCCAGGGACCCGAATCTCCCCGTCCAGCCCTACCAGCCCTTTACCACCCGCCAATACTTCGTTCGCTTCTCCTACGACCGGCTCGACGATGTCAATTTCCCGCACAGCGGCCAGCAGGCAGCCCTGCAGTTCAGCGGCAACCGCAACGTCGTGGGCACCGCCCAGACCACCGACCAGGCGACGCTGAGCTATGTCGCCGCGCACTCCTTCGGGCGCGACACCCTGGTGTTCTCGACCTCCGGGGGCACGACGCTCGAGAGCACTCTCACGGACATCAACCTGCTGTTTCCCCTCGGAGGGTTTCTGAATCTCTCGGGCCTGCGGGCAGACTCGCTCACCGGACCTAATTTCGGCATCGCGCGCCTGCTGTACTACCACCAGATCGGGCGCGGGGGACTCGGCTACTTCGACGTGCCGACCTATCTCGGGATGTCGCTCGAGGCGGGCAACGTCTGGCAGAACCGCAGAGACGCGAGTGTCAGCAACACGCTCAGGGACGCGAGCCTGTTCCTCGGGCTGGATACCTTCCTCGGACCGGTGTACCTGGCGAGCGGCTTCGACGAGCACGGCAACCAGGCCTTCTACCTGTTCCTCGGTCGCACCTTCTAATAGTCCGTCAGGGCTGCATGCGGGGCCGACTCCCCGCTGGCGGCGCCGTCATGGGTCCCCCGTGGGCACGATTGCCGCAGTCTCGGCCATGAGGATCACGGCACGCTCGGGCGCGCGCGTGCGGTGCACGACTCCCTTGGGAACGACGAAGCCTTCCTGCGGCTTGAGGTCCATCGAGCGGTCCTCGAGGTCGATGATGAAGCGCCCTTCGAGCACGAAGAAGAACTCGTCGTCGTTGTCATGCTTGTGCCAGTGGTACTCGCCGGGCATGAACACACCCAGCCGGATGACCGAGTCGTTGACCTTGCACAGAGTCTGGTTGTACCAGGGGTGCGTGCACCGGGCGACGAGCGCCGGAACGTCGACGACGCTCAGGGGCGCGAACTTGATGTCGAGGTGCGTGTCGTACTTGTCGAGTTCGGGCATGTCGTGTGCCTCCGGCGACAGGGAATCGCGGTGCGGCAG
>JBOIAH010000045.1:0-2646 GCA_050739055.1 Steroidobacteraceae bacterium
TCCTCGAAGCCGCTGCGGCGCAGCTCCGCGCGCACCAGCGCGAACAGCTCCTCGTAGCGCGGCTCGACGATCTCGGCGAGCGTCTGGCGCGCCAGGCGCCGCGGCGGGCGCTCGCCCACGCTCGGCACCTCGATGCTTTCGTCGGGATTGGCGAGCTGCGACAGCGCGCACGCATAACGGATCTTGATGTCCTCGGCGTACTGGGTCGGGGTGCGCATCGACACCGCGATGTCATTGGTGACCTGGTCGCCGGCGATCGGGATCACCGCCGTGTGGCGGATCGCCCCGTTGGCGAACACCGCGAGGTCGGTGGTGCCGCCGCCGATGTCCACCAGGCACACGCCCAGCTCCTTCTCGTCCTCGGTCAGCACCGCGAAGCTCGAGGCGAGCTGCTCGAGCACGACGTCGTCGACCTCGAGCCCGCAGCGCTGGATGCACTTCTCGATGTTCTGCGCGGCCGAGTCGGCCCCGGTGACGATGTGCACCTTGGCCTCGAGCCGCACCCCGGACATGCCGACCGGATCGCGGATGCCTTCCTGGCCGTCGACGATGAATTCCTGCGGCAGCACGTGCAGGATCTTCTGATCGGCCGGGATGGCGACCGCCTTGGCCGCATCGATCACGTGCTCGACGTCGCCGTGCGTGACCTCCTTGTCGCGCACCCCCACCACGCCGTGGGAGTTGAGGCTGCGCACGTGGCTGCCGGCGATGCCGGCGAACACCGAGTGGATCTCGCACCCGGCCATCAGCTCCGCCTCTTCCACCGCGCGCTGGATGGACTGCACGGTGGACTCGATGTTGACCACGACGCCCTTCTTCAGTCCGCGCGAGGGCTGCGAGCCGAGGCCCAGCAGCTCGATCGAGCCGTCGGCGCCGGCCTCCCCGACCAGCGCGACGACCTTCGAGGTGCCGATGTCGAGGCCGACGATGAGGTTCCGTTCCGTGCGCTTAAGCATTGCGGCCACCGTCCTTGCTCGGGGCGTGGGGTGCAGTGCCGCGCCAGCCGATGGCAAAACCGTTTGTGTAACGCATATCCACGTAGGAGATTTCCTCGCCGCGCTGGGTGACGAGCTTCACGGCGGCGTTCATGAATTTCTCGAAGCGCTCATCCACCTGGCGGCGACCTAAGCGCACGGTGACTCCGTCCGCCAGGTCGAACTCCCAGGCGCCGCGCGCATCCAGGCGCAGCGCCGTCATGCGCAGGCCCGCCTGTATCAGGCGCCCGGCGGCGGCGAGATAGCGCTGCGCCACCACCGGCTCCTTGCCGGGCGGCCCGGAGAGCTGCGCCAGCTCGGGCGGGATGTGGCGCGGATCCGCCGCGAACAGCTCGCCGCGGGTGTTGATCACGCCCTGCTCGCCCCAGCGCGCCGCCGCGGCCTGCTCGATGACCAGCACCTGAAGTCCCCGCGGCCAGGCGCGCTGCACGCTCACCGCATCCACCCAGGTGAGCGTATGAATGGCGCGCCGCACCGCCGCCAGGTTCACCGACAGGAGGCCCGCGCCGTGCACTTCGCTCTTCACGACCCGCTCGACGTCCAGCGGCGAGACGCGCTGGAAGCGCCCTTCGACCGCCACCGTCTCGATGGGTTGATCGAGTGCCCACAGCACCGCCAGGAGTGCGCCGCCGATGCCCAGGGCGGCGGTGAGCCAGGCGCTCAGGGCGCGCCAGGCGATCGCCGGCCCCCGCCAGCGGCGTTCGCAGCGTTTGCGGCGGTTTTTCGCTCGTCCCAGCATCACGCACCCTGGCCGCGCTCAGCGCTGCGCGGTGCGCGGGTGAAGCTGGTCTCGAGCACGCGCCACACCAGCTCCTCGAAGTCGATCCCGACCGCGCGCGCCGCCATCGGCACGAGGCTGTGGCTGGTCATGCCCGGGATGGTGTTGATCTCCAGCAGCAGCGGCCTTCCGGCCCCATCCATCATGAAGTCCGCCCGCCCCCAGCCCGAGGCGCCGGCCGCCTCGAAGGCCGCAAGCGCGAGATTCGCCAGGTGCGCTTCCGCCGGCTGCGACAGCCCCGAGGGACAGAAGTAGCGCGTGTCGTCGCGAAAGTACTTCGCCTCGTAGTCGTAGAAGGTCTTAGGTGTCTCGATGCGGATCGAGGGGAGCGCCTGCTCGTGCAGAATCGCCACCGTGTATTCCTTGCCGGTGATCCACGGTTCGGCGAACACCAGCGTTTCGAGCTGCGCGGCGGCCGCGTAGGCGGCCGGCAGATCCGCCGCGCGCTCGACCTTGGTCATGCCGAGGCTCGAGCCCTGGGTCGCCGGCTTCACGATCAGCGGGAGCTTCAAGCGCTCGATAGCCAGATCGAAGTCCGGCGCGCCGCGCAGCACGACGAAGTCGGGCGTCGGCACGCCGATCGCGGCGCCCAAGCGCTTGGTGCGCAGCTTGTCCATGCCGATCGCCGAGCCCATGACGCCGCTGCCGGTGTAGGGGACACCCAGGTACTCGAGCGCCCCCTGCACGGTGCCGTCTTCCCCGCCCGGCCCGTGCAGCGCGATCCACACGCGCTCGAAGCGCTGCGCGATGAGCTCCCCGAGCGCCGCATCGCGCGGATCGAAGGCCTGCGCATCCACGCCGCGGCGCTGGAGCGCCTCGAGCACCGCGTTGCCGGTGAGGAGCGAGATCTCGCGCTCGCTCGAGTCCCCGCCC
>JBOIAH010000046.1:0-5284 GCA_050739055.1 Steroidobacteraceae bacterium
CAACGTGGTGCGCTGGATCGGCTTCAAGACCATCGTGATCCGCGAGTACGGCCGGATCATCCGCATCTGGGGTCAGACCATCGTGCCGTCGGTGGTGACCGCGACACTGTACTTCATCATCTTCGGCAGCCTCATCGGCCGGCGGGTGGGCGCGATGGGCGGCTTCGACTACCGCCAGTACATCGCGCCCGGCCTGATCATGATGGCGGTGATCACCAACTCCTACGGCAACGTCGTGGCGTCGTTCTTCGGGGCGAAGTTCGGCAAGCACGTGGAGGAGATGCTGGTATCGCCGCTGCCAAGCTGGGTGATCGTGGCCGGCTATGCCACCGGCGGCCTGGTGCGCGGACTGCTGGTGGGTGCCGCGGTGACCGTCGTGTCGCTGATCTTCACCCACCTGCAGGTGCAGCACCCGCTGGTGATCCTCGCGGCGGGCGTGCTCACCTCACTCACTTTCGCACTGGGGGGCTTTCTCAATGCGCTGTTCGCCAGGAACTTCGACCAGGTGAACTGGATCCCGACCTTCATTCTGACGCCGCTCACCTATTTCGGCGGGGTGTTCTATTCCATCTCGCTGCTGCCGCCGTGGGCGCAGCAGGTGTCGTACGCGAACCCGATCCTGCACATGGTGAATGCGTTCCGCTATGGGTTCCTGGGCGTGTCCGACGTCAATCTCGGCATCGCCTTCACGCTGATGGTGCTCGCCGTGGCGGCGCTGTTTGCGACCGCGGTGGCGCTGATGGAGCGCGGCGCGGGGATCCGGGATTGACGATCGCCGTTGCGCTGGTGACCGCGCGCGCCGCGCGCGGTCTGGACGAGGACATGCCGCCGCTGCTCGCCGCCTGCGCCGCCGCCGGCGCACGCGCCGAGATCGCCGACTGGGACGACCCCGCGGTCGAGTGGGCGCGCTACGACGCCGCGCTGCTGCGCTCCGCCTGGGATTACACCGAGCGCTTGCCCGAGTTTCTCGCCTGGGTAGAGCGCACGGCGGCGCTCACCACACTGCTCAATCCCGCGCCGGTGGTGCGCTGGAATGCCGACAAGCACTACCTGCTCGAGCTCGCCCGCGCCGGCGCGCCCGTGGTGCGCAGCCGCTTCGTCGAGCCGGGCGAGGACGCAGGCGCCGCGCTCGGTGAGTTTCTCGGGGACGAGCGCTGCGCGGAGCTGGTGGTGAAGCCCGCCGTGGGCGCGGGCTCGCGCGACACCCGGCGTCACGCCCGCACGGCGACCGAAGCGATTCTCGCGCAGCTGCGCGCACTGCTCGCCGCGCGGCGCAGCGTCCTGGTGCAGCCCTACTTCGAGGGCGTCGATCGTCACGGCGAGACCGCGCTGATCTTCATCGCCGGCCGCTTCAGCCACGCCATTCGCAAGGGGCCGCTGCTGCCACCGGGCGCACCCGCAACCGACGCGCTGTTCGCCCCCGAACAGATCACCGCGCGCGTTTCCGGCGCCGATGAGCTCGCCGTGGGCGAGCGCGTACTGGCCGGGTTGCCGTTCGGCGAGCTTTTGTACGCGCGTGTGGACCTGATCCGCGACGCTGCGGGTGCGCCCTGCCTGCTCGAGCTGGAGCTCACCGAGCCGTCGCTGTTCTTCTCCTACGCCCCCGGCTCCGCCGCGCGCCTGGTGGAAGCGGCGCTCGCGCGCCTCGCGCCGCGCTGAAGGCGCGCACGGGCGTCGAAGGAGGTGACGCGCCCGTCGTGCGTGCGCAGGAACCCGTGGGGAACGACGTTCTCATCGGTGTAGAACCCGGACCGCGGTCGCGGCGCCTGGAACGTCGAACTCGATCAGTCTCGGCGAATGGCGGCCGTCGTCATCTCCCGCCTGGGCCTGCGCCGGGATGGCGGGCAGTCCCGTGAGCAAGGCGGCGGTCACCAGGGGTCGCAGATTCATAAACACTCCCTCCCGGCCTCGAGTGCGCGCGCGACCGCGCTTGCCGGCCTTAGTTAGGCGTCGCTTTGGTTGCCCTGGAGATTCAGCCTCCTTCGGATGCCGCGCCTGAAGCTGGCCGAAAGGTTGACTGAAGGTTGTTCGGGCGAGCCGGCGCCGTGGGCCTGCGGTTAGGGAGGCACGGCGCCTCACGGAGCTGTACCCGACGCTGGCGCGCTCACCGCAGGGGGCGCGCCGCGCGCGCCTGAAGGTACGTCCTTCCCGCCCCGGCTGCAGTTGAAAGCGCGCTGTTCTGAGCTAAACTTTCCGCCAGCGGTGCACCACGGGTGTCAGGGAGCATGGGCGCAAAGCGCGCGCTGATCGTCGATGATTCGAAGTCCGCGCGCCTGTTTCTCGCCCGCGCCCTGGAACGGTACGACATCGACGTCGACAGCGCCGAGAGCGCCGAGGCGGCGATCGAATACCTGGGGAGCAACCGCCCCGACGTGATCTTCATGGATCACCTGATGCCGGGCATGGACGGCTTTCAGGCGGTGCGGGCCATCAAGAACGACCCGCGCACCGCCACCATTCCCATCATGATGTACACCTCCCAGCAGGGCGAGCTGTACCTCGGCCAGGCGCGGGCGCTCGGCGCGGTGGGCGTGCTGCCCAAGCAGATCAAGCCGACCGACGTGTCGAAGGTGCTCTTTCAGCTGCACCTGGTTCCCGACCGGCGCACCGAAGAGCAGCGCAGCTTCACGCCGCTGACTCCGCGGCCCGGCGAGGTGGCGGCACGGGAACCCGCCGTGCCGGCCGCGGCGCCCCCCAAGGCGCTCCCCAAGGCGCTCACCGAGAGCGCGCTGCGCGAGCATTTCGCCGAGCTGCGGCGCGCGCTGGTGGCCGGCGTCGACACCCAGACCGAGCGCATCACGGCCGAAATGCGCGCGCTGCTCACCGAGGGGCCGCCGCCGCCGCGGCGCGCGACGGCGCGAGGCGACACTCCCCCGTGGGCGTGGATCGTCGCGTGCGCGGCGCTCGCAATTGCGCTCGCGAGCACCGCGCTGTGGTGGCGCAGCATGAAACTTCTCGACGCGCTCACCACCCAACTGACGCAGCTGCGCGAGCGCGCCGGTGAACCGGTGCCGTCCGCATTGCACGCGACACAGCCGGCGGCGCAGTTGACGCAGCCGGCACCACTCGCCGCGACGCCACTGCCGGCCGAGCTGAGGCCGATCGTGATACCGGTGCCCTACGGCGCGGATGCGTTGGGCGGGTCGCGGCTCGAGGTGATCCGCCAACTGCTCGCGCGACTGGTGCGGCAGAAAGCCGCGCGCGTGGTGGACGTGAGAACCTTTGCCGGGCGCTTTTGCCTGGTCGGTAACGCCCTGGACGGATATTCCATGCCTCCGGATGAAATGCAGTTTGCCAGGTGCGATGTCGTAGGCAATCCATCGGAAGAGGCGCTGTCGCCGGTGCAGCGCACGCCGCTCGCACTCGCCAACCTCATCGGCGCGACGCGCGGCGCCACCAACGGCGCGCTCGATGTGCAGGTCTCGGTCGGCGACCCGGGCAGCGTGCTCGCACCCTATCCACCCGTGGCCGGGGATCTCACCGCCGGCGACTGGAACCGCGCCGGCAGTGCCAACAACCGCGTCGAGATCCGCGTGCGTTGAGCTTACAGGAGTGCCCGTTCCCAAAGCCGATGAGTTCCGGCCGCCGCGCTGGCTGCGCAACCGCCACCTGCAGTCCATGCTGGCGAGCACCTTCGTGCGCCGCGGCCCCATCGTGCGCCGTGCGGCACCGCTCGTCGCCGCCCAGCGCGAGCTGCTGCTCGATTGTGGCGCGGGCGTGCGCCTGCAGTGCTTCCTCTCGAGCCCGGCGCGCAGCACTGGCCGGCCGGTCGTGCTGCTGCACGGCTGGGAGGGGAGCGCCGAGTCGCTGTACGTGCTGTCGCTCGCGCAACTGCTGTTCGAGCAGCGCTTTGAGGTCGTGCGGCTCAATCTGCGCGATCATGGCGACACTCACCACCTGAACCGCGACCTGTTCCACTCCTGCCGCCTGCCGGAAGTGATCGGCGCGGTGCGCGCGCTGCAGCGGCAGCTCCCGGCGAGGCCGCTGGAGCTGGTGGGCTTCTCGCTCGGCGGCAACTTCATGCTGCGCGTGGCGGCGCACGCGCGCGATTCGGGACTGCAGCTTGCGCGGGTGATCGCAGTGTCTCCGGTCCTCGACCCCGGCGAGACCCTGACGGCGCTCGAGAGCACCATGCCCGGTTACGAGCGCTACTTCGTGCGCAAATGGATGCGCTCGCTGCGCAGGAAGCAGGCGGCCTGGCCCGGCAGCTACGACTTCCGCGAACTCGCGCGGCTGCGCAGTCTGCGCGGCATGACCGCGGATCTGGTGCGCCGCCATTCAGAGTTTTCGAGCCTGGAGGAGTACCTCAACGGCTACGCGATCACCGGCGAGCGGCTCACCCACCTCGAAGTGCCGGCCCACATCCTCACCTCGCTCGATGATCCGATCATTCCGGTCGGCGGTCTCGCGCGCCTGGCGCGGCCGGCGGCGCTGTCGGTCACGGTGACACGCTACGGAGGTCACTGCGGCTTCATCGAGCGGCTCGCCGGACCCACCTGGGTGGAACGCCAGATCCTCAACGAGCTGCGCGCCGCCGACGGAGCGCCCCTGCCCGATCCTGACGGCCAGGCGGTGCGCCTGCGCGAGGCGAGTTGAGGGCACTGAGGGCCTCGGCGTTTTCCCAGACTGGTCGATCACTTATTGCTCGGGGAAGCCGTACTTCCGCGGTGTTCGGAATACCCGGCTTCTTTCTGGTGTCTGAACGCCAACACGTACACCGCATCGGCGGCGGGATCGTGGCGGTACAGGGAGACGTATGCGGAATCCCCGAACGGGATGATTAACTCGCGTAACTCCGGCAACTCAACTACTTTGTCCCGTAATCCTAAGTGCGCTTCTCCTCGAAGCGCGTCACCGGCTGGCCACTCGTCACGGTCACCGCGCCTTCGATCACCGCGCCGCGGGCGATGGCGATGGTGCGGGCGACGAGGTCGGCGTGGATCACAGCCGTGGCTCCCACTTCGAGCTTTTCCTCGACCACGAGCTTGCCGGTCAGGCGCCCGGCGATGACCGCCGCGCGGGCGTGGATCTCGCCGTCCCATTCGGACTTGGCGGCCATGCTGAGCGTGCCGCCGACGCGCCCGTCACCTCGTACCGAACCGCAGACCACCAGCGGGCCGCCGGTTTCCAGGTCCCCGGTGAGGCGGGACCCTTGCGCCACAAAGGTCGGCGAATCGCCGATCTGGTCGAGCAGTCTGCGCCGTTGCGTATCGCTCAGTTGCGTATCGTTCACGCGGTGCCCCCTTCGGTGCGACAGGGTCATAATACGGGCCGCTGCCAGGGG
>JBOIAH010000047.1:0-2260 GCA_050739055.1 Steroidobacteraceae bacterium
TGCTGACCTCGCGCAGCTGCGGGACTGGTACGCCGCGGCGTACTCCTTGCGGCGTGTGCCGCTCGCCCGCTTGCACCGACTGCTGGTCCGCATCGAAAGGCAACTCGCAACATGAGCGCATCGATCCAGGAGCTCGAGAGCCTGCTCGGGCGCGAACTCGCAAGAGTGGTCATCGGCGCGCAGGGCACGGCGCGCGCGCTGGCGATCGCGCTCATTGCACGCGGCCACGTGCTGGTGCAGGGCGTGCCGGGACTCGGCAAGACGCTGCTGGCCAAGGCGCTGGCGCGCGCGCTGGGCGGGGAGTTCAAGCGCATCCAGGGAACCCCCGACCTCATGCCGAGCGACATCATCGGCGTGCACGTGTTCGATGAAACGCGGCGCGGCTTCGTGTTTCGCCCCGGTCCGCTGTTCGCCGACGTCGTGCTGGTGGACGAGATCAACCGCGCCGGGCCCAAGACCCAATCGGCACTCCTCGAGGCCATGGAAGAGCGCCAGGTGAGCGTCGAGCGCGAGGGGCTGCGGCTGCCGGCGGACTTCCTGGTGCTCGCCACGCAGAATCCGCGCGAGTTCGAAGGCACTTACCCGCTGCCGGAGTCGCAGCTCGATCGCTTCATGCTGCGCATCGAGATGGACTACCCGGCACGCGCGGCGGAAGCCGAAATACTGACGCGCTACGGCGGCATGCTGACGGCCGCGCAAACGACCCTGGAGCGCGTCGCGGTGCTGCCGCGCTCGCTGCTGGCGCAGGCGCGCACCGAGGCCGACGGCATTCACGTGGCAGACGCGCTCACCGGCTACGTGCTGGACCTGGCGCGCGCCTCGCGTGAGCACGCCCGGCTGTCCCTCGGGCTCTCCACCCGCGGCGCGCTGGCGCTCGTCAAGGCGGCGCGCATCAGCGCCGGCCTGCGCGGCGCGGACTTCGTGACCCCCGATGACGTCAAGGAGGCGGCGGCAGCGGTGATGGCGCACCGCCTGGTGCTGACGCCGGAGGTGGCGCTCGAAGGCACGACCGACGTCGAGATCGTGGCGAGCCTGCTCGCCGAAACTCCCGTGCCGCGCTGACGCGAGGGACCTGCCTTGCATCTCGCGCCGCGCGCCTACGTCCTCGTGTCCGTGACGGCCGTGCTGGCCGTCGCCGGGATCTGGTCGGCCGACGGGAGCTTGAGCGCTGTGTGGCACATCCCGCTGGGACTGCTGCTGCTGGGTGTCACGCTCGAGGGACTGTACCTGCGCAAGGTGCGCATCGGCGCGCAACTGGCTGCGCCACAGCATGCATTCCTCGGTCGAGCGCAGCCGGCCGCCCTGGTGCTCGCCAACCCGGCGGCCCGGCCGCTCGCCGTGGAGTACGCGCCGGCGATGCCGGCGGGTTTCGAGCCGCTCGGTGCGGTGCGGCGCGTGACCGCGCCGGCGCACGGCACGGTGCGCGATCCGTTGCTGCTCACCCCGGTGCGACTCGGCCCGCAGTCCTGGCCGGCGCTGCCGGCACGGGTGCGGGGGCCCCTGGGACTCGCCTGGTGGACCCGCACGCTGCATCCCGGAGAAGGGATCGTGGTCGCACCCGATACGTTGCGCACGCGCGGCAAGCCACGCGGCCTGCCGGGCGGCGCCCGCCCGCGACGCATCGTCGGGGCGGGGGCGGAGCTGCATCAGCTGCGCGCCTACATCCGCGGCGACCCGCCGGCGCGCATCGACTGGAAGGCGACCGCCCGCGCGGGTGCACTCGTCACCCGCGAGTTCAGCGAGGACCAGCACCTGGACATTCTCGTGGCAGTGGACGCCGGCCGCTTCAGCCGCGTGCGCGCCGCCCGCCTCGACCGCTTCGGCCTGTACGCCAACCTCGCGGCGCGCTTCGCCGAAGTGGCTACCCACAACGACGATCGCATCGGCCTGATCGTGTATGCCGATCGCGTGCTCGCGACCTGTGCCCCGGCGCGCGGCCTGGATGCGGTGACGCGCGTGCGCCGCGCGCTGGAGCTGCTGTCGGTGCAGAACGCGGAGTCCGATCCCACGGCCGCCGCCATCCGCATCCGCGGCATGCTCAAGCACCGGGGGCTCGTGGTGCTGCTCACCGACCTGGACGACGCCAGCGTAGCCGACCAGCTCGCGCGCGCGGTGCGCCTGCTGTCTCCGCCGCACCTGGCGGTCGTGGCCGGAGTGCGCAACGCGGAAATCGCCGCGCTCGTGCACCGCGACGCGCGTGCCTGGCAGGACCCGTGGGTGGCACTCGCGGCCGCCGAGCACGAAGCGCGGGCCGCAGCGC
>JBOIAH010000048.1:0-2439 GCA_050739055.1 Steroidobacteraceae bacterium
GGGCAGGGGAGTGCGGCGCGGCGCGCGCGCGCGGTGCAGCCGCCGGTGGCAGCGCCGGGGTCGCGGCGCGTGTGGCCGGACCGCGCAGCTCCGCCGGGCTCACCACCTTGACCTGCAGCTCCTCGAGCTCATCCACCTGTTGCGGGCGTGCTGACATCAGTCTCGGTCCCCTAGCCGATTTCCCGATTGATTACCAAGGCGAGTCTCTTGCCGGCGAGCGGATTCACCACCGGGCTCGTGACGTACAGATCGCCGCTCGCCGGGACGGCTTGCCCGCTGCGCGAGATGCGCGCCTCGACCACCACCTTGTTGAACTGCGACAGGCGGCGCGAGGCAATCATGGCCATGGAGTCATCGAGCCGGAAGCTGACCGGCCAGGCGCTCGCCGTGGTCCGCAGCACCGCGAGCGGCGGGCCCGGTGAGTCGGCGGCCTTCGCATAGATGAAGAGCGTCGCGTCGCGCTGCACGCGGCCGGCAAGGCGCGCATCGACCGAGACGGTGCCCGAGAGCTCGGCGGCCTGCGGCACGAGCGGCGCGAATCCCCCGAGCTGCGTGTCCTCGGTAATGTTGCCGTCGATGATGCGCCTGTCGGGAGAATCCGCGGGGAGCACGGCGCGAAGCTTGCGCCACCAGCCGAGCGCGTCGGCAAAATGCCGCTCTTCGTGGGCCTGGCTCGCCTTAAGCCACAGCGCCTTCGGGTTCGCGGGATCGAGCGCGAGCGCGCGGTCGATGGCGCCGCCGGCGGCGGCGCCCGCGAGCGATCCGCCGGCGAGCGAGGCGAGCACGTCGGCATAGTCGGCCCACGACTGGGCGGTCATGCCGTTGAGCGCCACCACCTTCGCCAGCGCGTCGCGCGCCGCCCGGTCCGCGTGCTGCGCGCGGTACAGCTCCGCGAGCGCGAGCCAGCCGGGCACGTCACGGGGGTTTACCTTCACGCGTCGTTGCAGCTCCCGCAGCGTGGCGGCGGGCGCTGGGGCCGAAGCGGCCGGCGCGCGAGCCGAAGCGGCGGGTGTGGCAGCACCCGCGCTCGCTCCGGCGGCGCTCCCGGCCGCGGTCGCTGCGGCGACCAGCGTCGCCGCACTCATCTGGCTTGCGGGCGCGGCGCTGAGACCGGCGGCGGGACTGGCGATGTGTGCGCGTGCGCGCCGCGCGTCATCGGGACGTCCCTGGAAATCGTACGCCTTGGCGAGCAGTGTCCAGTCGGCGTCCGTTCCGCCCTCGCGCGCGAGCCGCGCTTCGAGGCCGGAGATGGCCGCCTGCATCGACTCGGCGGGAGCGGAAGCCGGCACGCCGGCGGCGGATGTGGCGGGGTGTGCCGCCGCCTGCGCTGCGCGCTTCTCGAGCGGGTGGCGCGCGGCGAGGGTGACGTAGATGATCGCCGCGGCGACGGCGAAGGCTGCGGCCAGGCCGCCCGCGAGTGCATAGCGCGTGCGATCGCGCGCGAGCCGCACGGCGCTGCGCAGCAGCGGCGCGCCGAACACGCTGCCCGCTGCGCCCAGGAATACGCCCGCGATGAACCAGATAAAAGTTATGTCACACCTCCCTGCCAGGCGGTGACGCGAACGGCAAGCGAACGCGTGCGTGGCGGACCATACACGCGATCCTCGGGCGGGTAACCATGTCTCAGCCGACCGACAATCAGGCCAGGCACAAATCGCAACCCGCACTGTCTCTAACTACCGACAAAACGGCTGCAAAACAGCCAATTACAAACGTCCCGACAGATTGCTAGAGTGCGCAGGAGCGCGACCCGTGGCAAGGAGGGAAAAGCCCCATTGCTGTGACCCGGCTCACAGTGTGCATGTGCCTCACGTGTGTTGAATGGCGCATCCTCGTCTTTCCGGGTTTGAACGCTCCGCGCTGATGTCCTAAGGCGGCGCCCGGCGGTGCCATGTTGGTTCAATGGATACTCTGACCTACGTCGTTTACGTGATTCCCAGCCTCGCGCTGCTCGGGTGGCACATCCGGCGCCGGCGCCGGCTCGAGCGGCGCAGCGCACAGGCGCAGGAGAAAACCGGCGCGGCAGAGCCGGCGTCACTCCACCCGCTCATCGATCCCATGCGCTGCATCGGCTGCAGCTCGTGCATCAAGGCCTGTCCGGAGCAGGCTCACCACGAGGTCCTCGGACTCATCGGCGGACGCGCGGTGCTCGTGAGTCCCGGCGATTGCATCGGCCACGGCGCCTGCAAGACCGCCTGCCCGGTGAACGCGATCACCCTGGTGTTCGGCAGCGAGCGGCGCGGCGTCGACATTCCGATCGTGACGCCGAGCTTCGAGTCATCGGTCCCCGGCATATTCATCGCCGGGGAGCTCGGCGGGATGGGCCTCATCCGCAACTCCCTCGAACAGGGCCGACAGGCCGTCGAAGCGATCCGCAGCGACCGCAAAGCGAATGGCAAGGCGCTCGATCTGGTGATCGTCGGCGCGGGGCCCGCCGGC
>JBOIAH010000049.1:0-3431 GCA_050739055.1 Steroidobacteraceae bacterium
CACTACTTCAACACCGCATGGAACGCGCGGCGCGCGGCGATCGAGGCACTGCTCGCCCAAATTTCGCGGGTGACCGAGTGGCGCGCCATCGGCGGGATCGACGCGGATTCGATCCTCGAGGAACGCGTCCGCTACACCCGGGTGCGCGACCGGCTGCCGGCGGGTATCGAGCTGCCGGCGCGCGTCCCCTGAAGGCGGGTGGCGAGTCGTGCTCGGGTCCGAGGGCAGCAAGGCGGGCGACGGGCTTTACGCGATCGTGCTGGCCGCGGGCGCCTCGACGCGCTTCGGATCGCCCAAGCAGCTGGTGCGCATCGGCGGACGTCCGCTGCTGCACGCAGTCGTGGCGCGCGCCGCCGAAGTCACCGGCAACGCGCTCATCGTGGTGCTCGGCTCCGGCGCCGCTGAGCTCGCCCCGCTGCTCAAGCACTCCGCGGGTTCGGTGGTCATCAATCACGAATGGCGCGAGGGCCTCGCGAGTTCCATCCGCGCCGGAGTCGCACGGCTGCCGGCCGCGTGCGCCGGCGCGTTGCTGGTGCTGGCCGATCAGGCCGCGGTCACCGCGGATGACCTCAAGCGCCTCGCCGGGACCTGGCGCAAGCAGCCTCACTACATCGCCGCCGCGCTCTATGCGGGCACTACCGGAGCCCCGGCGATCTTTCCGCGCGCCAGCTTCGCCGATCTCGCCGGCCTGCGTGGGGACCGCGGCGCCCAATGGCTCCTGCGGCGCAGTGCCGATCGCGTGGCGCGCGTGCCCATGCCGGGCGCGGCGCTCGATCTGAACACTCCTGAGGACCTGCTGGCGCTCGAGCCGCCGAAGTAGCTCACGCACCGCGCTTCGGTCGCGTGGCCTCGGCTGCGCCGGCGAGCACGCGCCGCGCGTGGATGAGATGCGGGCGATCGATCATCTGTCCGTCGAGACTCGCGACCCCGGCGCCCCGCGCCGCGGCAAATGCCGCCACGACCCGCAGCGCGTGCTCGCGCTCGGCCGCGGTGGGCGTGAAGGCGGCGTTGATCGCCGCCACCTGTCCGGGATGGATGGCGAGCTTGCCGGAGAACCCGTCGCGGCGCGCCTCGTCCAGGGCGCGTTGCAGGCCGTGCGCGTCGCGCAACTCGACGTGAACCCCGTCGATCGCCTGCACACCGAGTGCCGCGGCGGTGAGCAGGCACGTGGTCCGCGCCAGCTGGAAGGTGAAGGTCAGCGCGCCCGCGGCGTCGTGCCTGCCGAGCGCACCCACGGCTGCGCCCAGGTCCTCTGCGCCCCAGGTGAGCCCCGCAAGGCGCGCCATCGCCGCACGCGAGGCGCCGAGGACCGCAGGGTATTGCGGCAGTGCCAGCAGTCCGCGCGCTGTTTCCGTGGCGATGACCAGCAATCCCGTGGCGCCGCGGCTGACGCCGCGGCGTGCTTCGAGCGTCACCAGATGCCCGGCAACACTCGCGATTTCGCCGGGCGCGCAGACCTTGGGCAGCACGATCCCGTCCGGTGCGCGGTCAAGGCCCTCCCCGCCACCGCCGCCTGAGCGTCGCGGCAGGAGCCCGAACACCGCCGCGAGGTCCTCGCGCCACAGGCTGCCGGACGGCGCGTTGACCCGCACCCACAGCTGCGGCGATGAGCCCTCAGGCAGCGAGCGCACCCGCTCGCACACCAGGGCGCGGGCCGCCGGCAGATGCGCGGGATCGACGGAGTCCTCGAGATCGAGAATCACCGCGTCCGCTTCCGTGGCGAGCGCCTTTTCCTGCTTGTGCGCGCTGTCACCGGGCACGAACAGCCAGGAGCGCAGCGCCGCCGGCTGCCTCATGCCGGAATCGGGCGCCGGCACGTGCGGCGCTGCGTCGTGCGAGGACGGCCGTTCGCTCACGCCGCCGGCCTTTTCATCATGAGCGCCACGCGCCGGCAGGTGACGACCTCCTCGCTGCGCTGGTTCCAGGCGCGATGCTCGAACACCACGATGCCGGAGTCCTGCCGAGACTGGCTCTCGCGCTTCGAGAGCACGGTGGTTGCGGCGTGCAGCGTGTCGCCGATCAGGACCGGGCGCGGAAAGCGCACCTCCTCCCAGCCGAGATTGCCGACGGTCGTGCCGTAGGTCGTGTCGTACACCGACAGGCCCACCAAGAGTCCCAGCGTGAACACGCTGTTCACGATGCGCTCGCCGTATGGCGTGCCCTTGCAGTACTCGGCGTCCAGGTGCAGGGCGGCCGGATTCATGGTGAGCGCGCTGAACAGCAGGTTGTCGGTCTCGGTCACCGTGCGCCGCACCAGGTGCTCGAAGCGTTGTCCGACCTGGAACTGCTCGAAATAAAGTCCGGCCACGTTCCCCCTCCTCGCCGCTCTCGCGGCTAGTGTTGCACACGCTCATAACCCCAGAAAGAGGCTCACCCAACCACACGGTATTTAGAGGCCGCGAAGCGCGCGCCTATAGTCCAGCGGCATGTACCGGTACGATGAGCTCGACCAGGCGTTCGTCGATCAGCGGGTCGCGGAATTTCGCGATCAGACGCGGCGCCACCTTGCCGGCGAGCTCTCCGAGGACCAGTTCCGGCCGCTGCGCCTGCGCAACGGCTTGTACATCCAGCGCCATGCACCGATGCTGCGCATCGCCATTCCCTACGGCTTGCTCAGCTCGCCCCAGCTGCGCAAGCTGGCCGAGGTCGCGCGCCGCTACGACCGCGGCTACGGTCACTTCACCACCCGCCAGAACATGCAGCTCAACTGGCCGGCGCTCCCCGACGTGCCGGAGATCCTGGCGGAGCTCGCCACCGTGCAGATGCACGCGATCCAGACGAGCGGCAACTGCGTGCGCAACGTCACCGCCGATCACCTGGCCGGCATCGCCCGCGACGAGCTCGACGATCCCCGCCCGTACTGCGAGCTCGTGCGGCAGTGGGCGACCCAGCACCCGGAATTCACCTACCTGCCGCGCAAGTTCAAGATCGCCATCACCGGCTCGCCCGAGGACCGCGCCGCCTCCGAGGTGCACGACATCGGTCTGCACCTCACGCGCGGCGCCCGCGGCGAGCTGGGCTTCGTCGTGCGGGTCGGCGGCGGGCTCGGGCGCGCGCCGCTGATCGGCCAGGTGATTCGCGAGTTCCTGCCGCTCGCGGAGCTGCTGGCGTACCTGGAAGCGATCCTGCGCGTCTACAACCGCCACGGGCGCCGCGACAACCTCAACAAGGCGCGCATCAAGGTGCTGGTGAAGTCCCTCGGCGCGGCGCGCTTCCGCGAGCAGGTGGAAGCGGAGTGGCGCGCCTGCCGCGCGAGCGCGCCGCGGCCCACCCCCGCGGAAGTTGCGCGCCTGCGCGGCTTCTTCCGGCCGCAGCACTACCAGGCGCTGGAGGATCTCGACCCTACCGCCGGCCGTGAGCCGCGCTTTGCCGCCTGGTATCGATATAACACCCGTGCCCACCGGGTCCCCGGCTATCGCGCGGTGTACGTG
>JBOIAH010000050.1:0-2821 GCA_050739055.1 Steroidobacteraceae bacterium
TCTCCCAACATGACCATCCGCGAGGTGCTGGATCTGACGCGCTCGCGCGGCATCTCCGGCGTGCCGGTGGTCGTGGGCAAGAAGGCCGTCGGCATCGTCACGCACCGCGACCTGCGTTTCGAGGTCAAGCTCGACGCGCCCGTGTCCTCGGTGATGACGCCCAAGGAGCGCCTGATCACCGTGCGCGAGGACGCTCCCAAGGAACAGGTGCTGGGACTGCTGCACAAGCACCGCATCGAAAAGCTCCTGGTGGTCAACGCCGAGCACGAGCTCGTCGGCATGGTCACCGTGAAGGATTTCCAGAAGGCCACCGAATTCCCGCGCGCCTGCAAGGACGAGGGCGGGCGTCTGCGTGCCGGCGCCGCCGTCGGCACGACTCCCGACACGCTCGAGCGGGTTGCGGCGCTGCGCGAGGCCGGCGTAGACCTCGTCGTGGTCGACACCGCGCACGGACACTCCCGCGGCGTCATCGAGACCGTCGGGCGCATCAAGGCGAAGTGGGCGGACCAGCAGGTAATCGCCGGCAACATCGCCACCGCTGAAGGCGCCCGCGCCCTGGTGGACGCCGGCGCGGACGCGGTGAAGGTCGGCATCGGTCCGGGCTCGATCTGCACCACCCGGATCGTCGCCGGCGTGGGCGTACCGCAGATCTCCGCGGTGGCCAACGTCGCCGCGGCGCTGCGCGATGCGGACGTGCCGGTCATCTCCGACGGCGGCATCCGCTTCTCGGGCGACATCGCCAAGGCGATCGCCGCCGGCGCCGACGCCGTCATGATCGGCGGGCTGTTCGCCGGCACCGAGGAATCCCCGGGCGAGGTCGAGCTCTACCAGGGTGCCTCGTACAAGTCGTACCGCGGGATGGGCTCCCTCGGGGCCATGGGAGAGCGTTACGGCTCGGCCGATCGCTATTCCCAGGACGCCGCCACCGAGCTCGAGAAACTGGTCCCCGAGGGGGTGGAAGGCCGCGTGCCCTACAAGGGCAGCGTTGTGACGATCCTGCAGCAGCTCGCGGGCGGGCTGCGGGCCGCGATGGGCTACACCGGCTGCCGCAACATCACCGACCTGCGCACGCGCCCGGTGTTCGTGCGCATCACCAACGCAGGCATTCGCGAGAGCCACGTGCACGACGTCAGCATCACCAAGGAATCACCCAACTACCGGGTGTCCTGACAGTCAGGCCATGGCAAGCGTTCCCCGACCTGCCGGCCCCCCACCCGCTGAGGCGGCCGCGCGCGCCGGCACGCAGCACGCCGACATCCACGCGCACCGCATCCTCATTCTCGACTTCGGCGCGCAGTACACCCAGCTGATCGCGCGCCGCGTGCGCGAGCTCGGCGTGTACTGCGAAATCCACCCGTGGGATATCAGCGACGCCGCGGTGCGCGCCTTCGCGCCGCGCGGCGTGATCCTCTCCGGGGGGCCGGAGTCGGTCACGGACGCGAATCCACCCAAAGCACCCTACTCGGTGTACGAGCTCGGCGTGCCGGTGCTCGGAATCTGCTATGGCATGCAGACCATGGCGCAGCAGCTGGGCGGTCGCGTCACGCCCTCGAGCGAACGCGAGTTCGGCTACGCGGAAGTGACCGTGACCGGCGCGTCGCGCCTGCTGGACACCCTAGAGGACCGGCGCGACCGCGAGGGGCATGCGGTCCTCGACGTATGGATGAGCCACGGCGATCGCGTCGACGCGCTGCCCGCGGGCTTCGTCGCGACCGCGGCCACCGGCACCATTCCGTTCGCCGCCATGAGCGACGAGCGCCGCCGCTTCTATGGCGTGCAGTTCCATCCCGAAGTGACCCATACCACCCAGGGAGCGCGCGTACTCGAGCGCTTCGTCCGCGAGATCTGCGGCTCGAACGCGCTGTGGAGCGTCGGCAACATCATCGAGGATGCCATCGCGCGGGTGCGCGCCCAGGTCGGCGCGGGCAAGGTGCTGCTCGGGCTCTCGGGCGGGGTCGACTCCTCCGTGGTCGCGGCCCTCCTGCACCGCGCGATCGGCGCGCAGCTGGTGTGCGTGTTCGTCGACCACGGCCTGCTGCGCCTCGGGGAGAGCGAGCAGGTGATGAGCACCTTCGCGAAGCACCTGGGGGTACGCGTGATCCGGGTCGATGCGCAAGCGCGGTTTCTCGCGGCCCTCACCGGCGTCACCGACCCGGAGGCGAAGCGCAGGATCATCGGCCGCACCTTCATCGAGGTGTTCGACGAACAGGCGCACCAGGTGAGCGGCGTGCACTTCCTCGCCCAGGGCACGATCTACCCGGACGTGATCGAATCCACCGGCGCGCGCACCGGCAAGGCGCACGTGATCAAGTCGCATCACAACGTCGGCGGCCTGCCCGCGAACATGCAGCTGCAGCTGCTCGAGCCGCTGCGCGAGCTGTTCGAGGACGAGGTGCGGCGCATCGGACTCGAGCTGGGGCTGCCGCGCGAGATGGTGTACCGCCACCCCTTCCCCGGACCGGGCCTGGGCGTGCGCATCCTCGGCGAGGTGCGCAAGGAGTACGCGGACCTGCTGCGCCGCGCCGACGCGATCTACATCGATGAGCTGCGCAAGCACGATCTCTACGATCGTACCAGTCAGGCCTTCGCGGTTTTCCTGCCGGTGCGCTCGGTGGCCGTGATGGGCGACGGGCGCCGCTACGACTACGTCATCGCGCTGCGCGCGGTGGAGACGGTGGATTTCATGACCGCCCACTGGGCACGCCTGCCGTACGAGTTCCTCGACCACGTCTCGCGGCGCATCGTCAACGAGGTGCCCGGCATCTCGCGCGTGGTGTACGACATCTCGGGCAAACCGCCCGCGACCATCGAGTGGGAGTGA
>JBOIAH010000051.1:0-8854 GCA_050739055.1 Steroidobacteraceae bacterium
GGATGAAGAACACCACCAGCAGCACGACGTCGATGAGCGAGACGACATTGATCTCGGGCTCTTCATGGCGGCGCGGCTTGAGGTTCACCGGAGCGTTCTAAGGCCTTGCGTGCTTCACGCCGCGGCCGCCGGCGTCGTCCGCTCGCGCTGCCGTGCCGCCTCCAGCGCATCCGCCATGCGGATCGCCTGCTTCTCCATCTCCACCACGATGCCGTCGACGCGGCCGCGCAGGTAGCGGTAGAAGATGAGGGCGGGGATGGCGACGCACAAGCCGGCGACGGTGCAGATCAGCGCCTCGGCGATGCCGCCCGAGAGCGCGCGCGGATCACCCATGCCACCCGCCTCGATGGCGTTGAAGGAACGGATGATGCCGGTCACGGTGCCGAGCAGTCCCAGGAGCGGCGACACGCCGGCGATCGTCCCGAGCGTATTGAGGAAGCGTTCCAGCTCGTGGACCACGTGACGGCCGGTGTCCTCGAGACGCTCCATGAGGATCTCGCGCGGCCGGTGCCGGTTGGCGAGCCCGGTGGCGAGGAGCCTCCCGAGCGGGGAGTTCTGCTCGAGCGCCGCGATCACCTTGTCATTCACCTGGTTCGCTTCGATGAGCTGCCAGACCCTGTGGGGCAGTTCCCGCGGCAGCACTCGCTTGTCCTGCAGGGTCCACAGGCGCTCCAGAATGATGGCCGCCGCGGTGATCGAGCACAGAATGATCGGCCACATCAGCGGGCCGCCGGCCCGGACTATTTCCCACATCCTGAACGACCCCAAACGCCGGCACGGCCGGTGATGATGGCGGCATCATACCGGAACCGGGGCACGCCCCCGCCACGCGCCCTTCTGGTACAGTCCTCAGCTCCCATGCCGCGCCGGCTGCTGAAAAGAATCGTCCCGGCTTCCCACTCGCTCCGGGAGCGGTGGCTTGTACGGCTGTTCGGGGACCGGATCGCGGACCCGCAGCTGTGGTCGCTGCACCGGCGGGCGGTCACCTACGCCTTCGGCGCCGGACTTGCGATCTGTTTCGTGCCCCTGCCCGTGCACCTGCTGCTCGCGGTGAGCGTGGCGCTGATGTGGCGGCTGAATCTCCCGGTGGTGTACGGGACCACGTGGCTGGTCGCGAACCCCTTCACCGCGGTCCCGCTCTACTACTTCGCGTACCGGGCGGGGGTGGCAATGCTGCACGTGCCGCCGCACCACTTCAGGTTTGTCGCAGACTGGAAGTGGTTCCGCTACGCGCTGGCTCCGGTGTGGCAGCCGTTCTTCTTCGGCTGCTTGGTGTGCGCGGTGCTCGCGGGAATCACCGGCTGGCTGGCGCTCGAAGTGGCCTGGCGCTGGAACGTGAGGAGCCGCTACCGCGCCCGCCACACGCCGCACGCGACCGCTGCGCTGTGAGCGCGCGCAGCCGCGCCTTCTAAGGACGCACGGCGAGCCTTCCGCCCTCGAGCTCGAAGACGCGCTCCATGCGCCGCGCGAGCCGCAGGTCGTGGGTCACCACCACCAGGCTCGTGCCGCGTTCGCGGTTCAGTTCCAGCAGCAGCGCGAACACTGCCTCGGCATTGGCCCCGTCGAGATTTCCGGTGGGCTCGTCCGCCAGCACGATGCGCGGCTGGGTGACCAGCGCGCGGGCGACCGCGGCGCGCTGCCGTTCCCCGCCCGAGAGCTGGTGCGGGCGGTGTGCGAGCCGCTCGCCCAGGCCCACGCGCTCGAGCAGCCGCTGCGCGGCGGCGCGTGCCGCGGCGACCGGCGTGCGCCGCACCAAGAGCGGCATCGCGACGTTCTCCAGCGCCGAGAACTCCGGCAGCAGATGATGGAACTGGTAGACGAAGCCGAGCGCGTGATTGCGCAGCGCGCCGCGTTCGCGCTCGCCGAGCGCGTGGATGTCCCGGCCCGCGACCCGGACCTCCCCGCTCGTGGGCCGGTCGAGCCCGCCGAGGATCTGCAGCAGGGTCGTCTTGCCCGAGCCGGACGCGCCGACGATCGCCACGCGCTCCCCGGGGGACACCGTCAGCGCGACGCCCTGCAGCACCGGCAGCAGCACCGGGCCCTGGCGGAAGCTCTTGTGCACGTCACGGGCCTGAAGAACGCCGTCACTCATGCCGCAGAGCCTCCGCCGGCGCGGTACGCGCGGCGCGCCACGCCGGGTAGATGGTCGCCAGCGCACACAGCACGAACGCCACCGCACACACCCGCAGCACGTCCAGACCCTCGACGTAGGCCGGCAGGTCGCTCATGTAGTACACGCGGGCATCGAGAAATTGCGTGCCGAGCAGATGCTCGAGAGCCCTCACCAGGCTCTCCAGGTTGTCGGCGAGCAGCGTCCCGAGCGCGGCTCCCAGCAGCGTCCCGGCCAGTCCGATCAGCACGCCCTGTACCGCGAAGGTCAGCAGCACGTTGCGCGGTGCCGCCCCCAGGGTGCGCAGGATGGCGATGTCGGTCTGCTTCTCCTTGACGATCATCACCAGCGTGGCGACGATGTTGAAGGCGGCGACCGCGACCAGCATCAGCAGGATGAAGAACATCATCGACTTGGTGATCTCGATGGAGCGGAAGAAATTGGCGTGATTCTGGGTCCAATCGCTGACGTAGAAGCCCTCGCCGCCGAGCGCCTTCGCCACCCGCACCACGGTGGCGGGCGCACGCAGCGGATCATCGAGCGCGAGGCGCAGGCCGGTCACGTCCTGACCTAAGCGAAACAGCCGCGCCGCGTCCGCCAGGTGCGTGAGCGCAAGTCCCCGGTCGAACTCGTACATGCCCGAGTGGAACAGGCCGACCACCCGGAAGCGGCGCATGCGCGCCACCACCCCCGTGGGGGTCGCGGTGCCCTCCGGGGCGATCACCACGACCGAGCCGCCGACCCCGACGTTGAGGTCGTGGGCGAGCGCCGAACCCAGGATAATTCCGTAGCCGCCGGCCTTGAGGTCATCGAGGCTGCCGGCGGTCACCCGCCGGCCGATCCCGGTCGCGGTGCGCTCCTCTTCGGGCAGCACGCCGCGCACCGTGGCGCCGGTCATCACCTGCCCGTTCGCCAGCATCGCCTGGCTCTCCACGTACGGCACCGCCGCCTGCACTCCGCTCTGGCGGCGTGCCCGCTGCTGCAGCGAGCGCCAGTCGGGAAGTGAGCCGGTGAGACCGGTGAGGGTGGCGTGCGCGGTGACCGCGAGGATGCGGCTGCGCAGCTCGCGCTCGAAGCCGTTCATGACCGACAACACCACGATCAGGGTCGCGACCCCGAGTGTGAGCCCGCACACCGACATGAACGCCACGAAGGACACGAAGCCGCGCCGGTGCGCGGAGCGCAGGTAGCGCGTGCCGATGAGCCATTCGTACGGAGCGTGCGTCACTTGAGGACTACTCGCGACTCATGGCGGTTACTCGTAGCGCAGCGCTTCGGCCGGCGCGGTGCGCGCCGCGCGCATTGCCGGGTACACGGTGGCGAGCGCGGTCAGCAGCAGTGCCGCCAGCGAAATCGCCACCACGTTGCCGGCGTGCACCTCGGAGGGGATGGCGGTGTTGTAGTACACGTCGGCGTCCATGATCTGGAAACGGAAGGTGCGCTCGAGCCACGGCACGATGGTGCCGACGTTCAAGGCCAGTGTCAGGCCGAGCGCCACCCCGAGCGCCACTCCCAGCCAGCCGATGACCAGCCCCTGGGTGATGAATATGCCCATCACGCGCCGCGGCGCCGCACCGAAGGTGCGCACGATGGCGATGTCGGTGCGCTTGTCGGTGACCACCATCACCAGCATGGCGACGATGTTGAAGGCCGCAACGGCGACGATCAGCAGCAGGATGAGCGACATCATGGTCTTCTCGATGCGGATCGCGCGGAAGTAACTGGCGTTGTCCTGGGTCCAGTCGCGCACCTCATAAGTCCCGGGCAGCGCGGCGCGCAGCCGCGCCGCGACCGCCGGCGCCGCCAGCACGTCCCGCACGCGGATGCGCAGGCCCGCATCGCCCGCTCCCTGCGGGGCAAGTGCGCGCACCTCATCGAGACGGGCGAACACCAGCGTCGCGTCGTGATCCTGCAGGCCGACCTCGAACACCCCCGCCACGGTGAACTCGCGCAGGTTCGCCACCGGGGTGCCCCCGGCGCTCATCGTGGGCACCAGCAGCGTGAGCGCATCACCCGGCGAGAGCCCGAGGCGCTCGGCGATCACCTCCCCGACGATGACGCGCCCGGAGCCGCTCGCGAGATCCTGCAGGCGGCCCTGGGTGATCGCCTGGCCGATCTCGGTCACGGTGGCCGCGGCGCGCGGATCTATGCCGCGCAGCACCACCGGCAGCATCTGCGGCCGGCGCACCGCGAGCGCCTGCAACTGCGCGTAGGGCGCGACGTCGGCCACTCCCGCGACGCCGCGCGCGACGCGCGCCGCGTTCTGCCAGTCCGCCTCCCCCGGGGCTGCACCCGGGCTGCTGCCGCCCGCGGCGCGGATCACCCGCACGTCGGCGCTGAGGGACAGCAGCCGCCCGCGCAGCTCGCTCTCGAAGCCGTTCATCACCGACAGGATGACGATGAGCGCGGCGACGCCCACGCACACCCCGACGAGCGATGCCCAGGTGATGAACGAGACGAAGAACTTATGCGACCGGGCGCGCACGTAACGCAGGCCCATGTAAACCGGCAGCGGGTGAAACATCGTCGCGATTTAACCACAGATGGGGGCCTTTTCAGACGTGCGTCACAGATTGGCGCGCCCGGGTCGCCCCGCCGGCTTTGACAGATTCCCGCCGGTGCTATAGTCGCTTCGGACCGGAGGAACTCGCATGCAGACTCGAATTCTCGCGGCGCTCCTGTGCGGTTGCGCACTCGCCGGCACCGCGGCAGCCGAGACCATCGTCGTCAACGACCAGGTCCAGGTGCGTGAATCCCAGATCGATCGTCCGAAGCGCGGCATCACCATGAGTGAGGTCGAGAAGCACTTCGGCGCCCCGGTCACGCGCCACGCCACGGTCGGCAAGCCGCCGATCACCCGCTGGGACTACAACGGCTTCTCGGTGTTCTTCGAGGGTGATCGGGTGATTCATGCCGTGGTCACCGGCGGCGCAGCCCCCGCGAACAGCGGCGCAACAGCCACCAGCGGCGCCGCGCCCGCCAGCACCCCGGTGCCGACCGGCGCCTGATTCGCGCCGCTCGCGCCCCTTTGGGGAGCCGTCGGCGAGCGGCGGTCGGCCCTCGCCTGCGCCGTGTGCGAACAGCTACCGCCGAGCCCTTCCTGGCGGGCATCGACACTTCATGCAGATGTGGTAGTCTCGCGCTCAACAGAATAATTTCATTGGGGATCTCGTGGCGCTGGACGAGCCTCTCAGAATTCGGATAGAGGCCCTCATGCGCGCCGGGAGCGTGCGCAGCAGGACTGCGGCGGCCCAGCTGGAAGCGGAGATCCGGCGACGCGAAGACGTCCTGCGGCAGACGTTCCGGCGCTACGTTTCACCCCGCGTCGCCGACAAGATCCTCGAAGACTCGCAACTGCGCGACACGCTGCTGTCGACCGCCGACGTGCGCACCCACGCGGTGGTGCTGTTCGCCGACCTGCGCGGCTTCACCAGCATCTCCGAGCAGCTCGATGCGCACCGGGTGGTGCCGCTGCTCAACGAGTTCTTCTCGCTGCTCACCGAGATCACCTTCCGGCACGAGGGCACGGTGTTTCACATGGCGGGCGACTGCCTGATGCTCGGCTTCGGCGTACCGCTCGAGCAGCCCGACAGTCCGCGGCGCGCGGTGTGCGCCGCGCGCGAGATGCTCGCAAGCTTCGCCGAACTCGCCCGCTCCTGGCGCGAGCGCTACCACATCGAGGCCGGGCTCGGCATCGGCATCAACGAGGGCGACGTCGTCGCCGGCAACATCGGCTCGTCCTCCTACATGAACTACACCATCATCGGCGACACGGTGAACATCGCCGCGCGCCTCTGCCAGCGGGCGCGCGCCGGCGAGATGCTGTTCTCCAGTGCGCTAAAACACTCGCTCGATGCGCACGGTGTGGACGTCGGGGCGACGCCGCTGCCGCCGCTGCAGTTGCGCGGCCGTTCGCACCCGATCGATATTTTCTGCGTGCCGCTTCAGACGCGCATGCGCGTGAGCGCCGCTCCCGCCGCGGCTTGAAGCGCGCCGCAGCCCGCCGCGCCTGCGGGTAAGCTTGGCGCCCTGTGGCGCATGTCCCTCATGTCCGGCCTGCTTGACCCCCCGGTCCCGAGCGCAGCGCACCCGCACCGGCGCTGGCACCAGTTGTACGGCAGCGCCGCGGCGCTCGCGCTCGCGGAAGCCGCCGGCGCCGATCCGCGCCTGTACGTGGTGATCGCCGACGCGGCGCGCGAGCTCGAGCGGCTGACGGCGGAGCTGCGCTTCTTCGGCGGGGATGCGCTGCCCCTGCTGCGGCTGCCCGATTGGGAAGTGCTGCCCTATGACCTGTTCTCGCCCCACCCGGACATCACCTCGGAGCGCCTCAGGACGCTCTTCGAGCTGCCGCGCACGCGGCGCGGCTGCCTGGCCGTGGCCGCCGATACGCTCTTGCAGCGGCTGCCGCCGCGCGACTACGTGCAGGGCCGCGCCTTTGAGCTGGCGCGGGGGCAGCCGCTCGCCCTGGAGCCGTTCCGGCAACGACTCCTTGAGGCCGGCTATGCGAGCGTGAGCCAGGTCGTGAGCCCGGGCGAGTTCGCCGTGCGCGGCTCGCTGCTGGATGTGTTCCCGATGGGCAGCCCCACCCCGCTGCGCATCGACCTGTTCGATGAGGAGATCGAGGCGATCCGGCGCTTCGATCCGGAAACGCAGCGCTCGCTCGACTCACTCGATGCGGTGCGGCTGCTGCCCGCGCGTGAGGTGCCGCTCGATGGGCCCGCGGTGAAGGATTTCCGCCGCCGCTTCCGCACCCGTTTCGAGGGCGATCCCAACAAGACGGGCATCTATCGCGGCGTGAGTGAGGGGCTGGCGCCGGCGGGCGTGGAGTTCTATCAGCCGCTGTTCTTCGAGTCGACTGCGACGCTGTTCGACTACCTGCCCGCCGATGCGGTGATCGCCCGCGACGCCGCCCTGTCCGGCACGTTGTTGAAGGCCTGGGCTGACATCGAGGCGCGCTACGAGGACCGCCGCCACGACATCGAGCGCCCGGTGCTGCGCCCGGCGGAGCTGTTCCTCGAGCCGGCGCAACTTGCGGCCGCGCTCGGCGGCTTCGCGTCGATCACGCTCGACGCCTTCAAGGCGGAAAGCGAGCTTGCCGGCGCGACCTGCGCGGTGCGCAACTTCCCGACCGCGGCGCCGCGCGAGCTGCGCATCGACGTGCACGCGCAGCAGCCGTTTGCCCCGCTGGATTCCTTCCTCCGGCAGTTCGACGGACGGGTACTGATCGCGGCGGACTCACCCGGGCGGCGCGAGGTGCTGCAGGAGACGCTGCGCGCGCAGCAGCACGAGGTCGTCACGGTGGCGGGCTGGAAGGCTTTCGCCGCGGGAGATGCGCGGCTCGCGCTCGCCATCGCCCCCGATCTTGAGGGACTCACGCTCACGGCGCCCCCGCTCGCCGTCATCGCGGAGGCGCAGCTGTTCGGCGCGCGCGCCCGCCAGGAGCGGCGGCGCAAGCGCGTCTCCGATCCGCAGGCGATCCTGCGCGACCTGCAGGATCTGAATCCCGGCGCCCCGGTGGTGCACGAGGAATACGGCGTCGGCCGCTATGCCGGCCTCACACCGATGGAAATCGCCGGCCAGCCCGGGGAGTTCCTGGTGCTGGAGTACCTTGACGGCGACCGGGTGTACGTGCCGGTGCATGCGCTGCACCTGGTGAGCCGCTACACCGGGGCCGCGCCCGAGAGCGCGCCGCTGCACAAGCTCGGCACCGACCAGTGGGCCCGGGCGCGCAAGCGCGCCGCCGAGCAGATCCGCGACGTGGCGGCGGAGCTGCTCGACCTGTACGCGCGCCGCAAGGCCCAGCGCGGGCTGTCGCTCACGGTGAGCGAGCCCGACTACCAGACCTTCGCCAACGCCTTTCCCTTCGAGGAGACCGAGGATCAGGCCGAGACGATCCGCCAGGTGCTCGCGGACCTGGCGAGCGAGCGCCCCATGGACCGCATCGTGTGCGGCGATGTCGGCTTCGGCAAGACCGAGGTGGCGATGCGCGCCGCGTTCGTGGCGGCGCAGGCCGGCCGGCAGGTCGCGGTGCTCGCGCCCACGACGCTCCTGGTGCAGCAGCACCTCGCCAACTTCCGCGATCGCTTCGCGGACTGGCCGGTGCGCATCGAGCCGCTGTCGCGTTTCGGGACCTCGAAGGAAACCCGGGTCGCGCTCGCCGGGCTCGAGCAGGGCAAGGTCGACATCGTGATCGCCACGCACCGCCTGCTGCATTCCCACGCGCGCTTCAAGGACCTCGGGCTCCTCATCATCGACGAGGAGCAGCGCTTCGGCGTGCGCGACAAGCAGCGCCTGCAGGCCCTGCGTGCCAACGTGCACGTGCTCACGCTCACCGCGACCCCCATCCCGCGCACGCTCAACATGGCGCTCGGGGGCCTGCGCGACCTGTCGCTCATCACGACCGCCCCGGCGGCGCGCCTGGCGATCAGGACCTTCCTCATCGAGTGGCACGGCCCGACGCTGCGCGAGGCGGCGCTGCGCGAGCTGCGCCGCGGCGGCCAGATCTACTTCGTGCACAACGAGGTGCGCAGCATCGGGAAGATCGCCGCGGAGCTGCAGGCACTGGTGCCCGAAGCGAGCGTGCGCATCGGGCACGGGCAGATGCGCGAGCGCGAGCTCGAGCAGCTGATGGTCGACTTCTATCACCGCCGCTTCAGCCTGCTGGTGTGCACCACCATCATCGAAAGCGGCATCGACGTGCCGAGCGCCAACACCATCATTATCAATCGCGCCGATCACATGGGG
>JBOIAH010000052.1:0-1201 GCA_050739055.1 Steroidobacteraceae bacterium
GGATGAGCAGGATCTGCACCAGCCACTTGCCGCGGAAATCCCGAGCCAGCAGCTCCGACTCCGCGGTGGCCAGCACGAGCGTCAACAACAACGTCGCCAGCGTGACGATGACGCTGTTGCGCAGCGCGACCGGGAATGCCGATTCGTGCAGCACGCTGGCAAAATTCGCCAGACCAACGAAGTGATGGATACGCGGGTCGCCAACCGTCGCGCTTGCGAGACTCAGGCCGATCGCGAGAAAGAACGGCACGCCGACCAGGGCGACGATGTACACCAATGCCGGCACCAGCAGCAGTCTGCCCAAAAGACCCTCGCGGTCGCCGACGCCAAGCGTCGCGGGGACTTCACCGTCCGGCATCGGCGATCCGCAACCCGGTCTCGGCATCGAAGAAGCGCAGGTGTCTGCGCTCCACGGCGAACACATGCCGCTCGCCGACGTGGAGGTGTGCGGCAACCGGCTGCGAGGCCTTGGCGAGCAGCTTCTCCGCCTCGGCGGCGTTGTGCAACTGACCGTAGACCAGCCAATGGGCACCGAGAAATTCCAGTTGCATAACGCGCATCGGCAAGGCGAGCGCATCCGCTGGCGTGGCGTCCTGCCGCGGCAACACATATTCGGGGCGGAAGCCGACGATACGGCCGTCGCGCTTCAGCATGTTCATCGGCGGCGAACCGAGAAAACCGGCGACAAACGTGTCCGCGGGGTCATCGTACAACTGCTGCGGCGTGCCGAGCTGGTGCACGCGGCCGTGCTGCATGATCGCGATCCGATCGCCCATGCCGAGTGCCTCGAGCTGGTCATGGGTTACGTACACTGTGGTGACCCCGGTGCGATCGTGCAGCTGGCGTAATTCGCTGCGCGCCATCGTGCGCACCTGCGCGTCCAGCGAGCTCAAGGGCTCGTCGAAGATGAACAGCTGTGGGTCGCGCACCAGGGAGCGCGCCAAGGCGACTTTCTGTTTCTCGCCTCCCGACAGGCGTGCCGGCCGGCGCTTGAGCAACGGCACGATGCCCAACAGGTCGGCAGCCCACTTGACCTTGGCGGCGCGCTCTGCGTGCCCGACGCCGTGGGCCTTCAGCGGAAAGGCAATGTTCTCGGCGACCGACATATGCGGATAGAGCGCGTAGCTCTGGAACACCATCGACACGTTACGCGCGCGCGGCGGCCAGCGCGTGACCGCCTGGCCGCCGATCAGCACCTCGC
>JBOIAH010000053.1:0-4503 GCA_050739055.1 Steroidobacteraceae bacterium
GACCTGGAACGTCGGCGGAACTACCCAGGATCCCAACATCGCGGTCGTCGGTGAGCTGTGCGACCTGGTGGATGCGCAGTTCGCGGCGCAACCGGCTCTTGCGGCGCGCTTCCCGCGCAGCCCCGGCGCGCAGGGCCAGCGCGCGCGCAGCCTCATGGAGCATGTCCGCGACCGCCCCGGACACGACCGCCGCTACGCGGTGGACTCGGGGAAGATCCGCACGCGCCTCGGCTTCAGCGCCTCGACCAGCCTCGCCCAGGGTCTCGGCGCCACCGTGCGCTGGTATCTCGACAATGAGAGCTGGTGGCGCGGCGTCGTCAGCGGCGAATACCGCCAGTGGTACGCGCGGCAATACGAGGCGGGGCGAGCGTGAGCGCCGCTGCCGGGGCGCAAGCCGACGGCGCACGGCGCGCGCGCGCGTTGTTCCGCCGCGCCCGCTGGCAGCACTGGCTGGGCCGCCGGGAGCAGGCGCTGGCGCTGTGCCGGCAGGCGGTTGCGCAGGCGGATTACTCGCGCGCCTACACGCTCATGTCGCGCCTGTCGCTGCCCGGCGAGGACTACTTTCAGGTGCTCGGGCGGCTGCACCGCTACCTCAAGCCGCGGACCTACCTCGAGATCGGCGTCTCGCGCGGCAGATCGCTCGAGCAGGTGCTGCCGCACACGCGCGTCCTGGGGATCGATCCGCAGCCGAACCTGGCGCAGCCGCCGGGCGCCAACTGGCGGATCTTCGCCGCGACCAGCGACGAGTTCTTTGTCCGGCACGACGCGCGCGCGGAGCTGGGCGGTGCGAGCGTGGACATGGCCTTCATCGACGGCATGCATCGCTTCGAATATGCGCTGCGCGACTTCATCAACGTCGAACGCGTGTGCGCGCCGGCGTCCGTGATCCTCATGCACGACTGCTATCCGCTCGATGCCCGCACCGCGCAGCGCGAGCAGGCGACCGGCTTCTGGAGCGGCGATATCTGGCGGCTGCTGCTGCTGTTGCGCACGCGCCGCCCCGATCTCACGGTGCGCACCATCGCGACACCGCCGACCGGCTTAGGCATCGTGCTCAACCCCGACCCGGGCTCGCGGCTGCTCGCGGAGCACGTCGATGAGTTGATCGGCGAGTACCTGGCCAAGGACTTCGGCGTGCTCGAAGGCCGCCAGGCGCAGGCCCTCGGCCTCGTGGAAAACCGCTGGCCGGCAATCCGTGAACTGCTCGAGCGGCGGCGCACCTAGCCCTCTAAAGGCACCTTCGCCCGCCCTGTCAGGATTTCATTCGCGCCCTGGCCCAATCCTCGAGGCGCGCCCGCCAGGCGCGCAGGTGCAGCAGCAGCTTCTTGCGGATGCGCACGATGAACTTCAGCTCCTCGAACAACCGCATCAGTGCCGGTGCCGCCCAGCGCGGTATGCCAGGGCGGAACACGTGCCCGGTGGACAGCGTGCGCGAGCCGCGAAAGTGCGGGTACATCTGCCGTACGCGCGCGAGCTCCTCGCCAGGATCGACGCCCATCTGCGCGAGCTTGCGGTAGAAGGCGGTGGGACGCCCATCGCCGGTGCGCGTGTGGTCCATGGCCACGGCGTCCACCACGTAGAGCGGGTGGCGCCCGTCGAGGGTGCCGGCCCAGGCGAGATCCGTCCCCCAGGTGCTGCGGGTCATGCCAAAGCTGGGCAGCAGCTCAACGAGCGCCGCCTGCGAGAAGCACGGCGCCATCACTTCCACGAAGCTCACCCGCCGCAGCAGGCACACGGGGTTGCGCACCAGCGCATTGATCGTGGTGTGGGTGAACCAGCGCAGCGCCGGCTGCGACAGGTAGGCCTGGTAACGCTCGCACAGCGCAAAGAAGCGCGCGAGGTCGCCCGGGCGCAGGTAGACGTCGTCATCCATCAGCAGCACGTAGCGGTACGGCCAGGGCTTAGGGAGCGCCCGCCAGAACTCGAGAAACCCGTCGAGCTTGTTGAAGCCCCCGTGCGAGTAGAACTCGGCGAGCTGTTCGTCGCGCGGCGCAATGTACCAGCTCACGCAGCAGTCCCAGTTGCGCCCCGGGTCCTGCGCGATCAGCTCGCGGTGCAGTGACTGTTCGCCGGCGCGCACGAACACCAGGTACGGCCGCCGCACGGGCGGCGCGGCCACGGCCACCTAGTCCTGCGCCTCGCGCGGGCGCCACGCCTGCGCCAGCTCCTGCTGCCTGCGCGGCGGGACCGGATCGTAGTGGCTCAACTCCATGGTGTAGGCGCCCTGGCCGCCGGTGAGCGCCTTGAGCCGCGACTGGTACTCGGAGACTTCCGCAAGCGGCACCAGCGCCTGCAGCGTGGCGCGCTGGCCGGGAAGGGAGTTGTTGCCGCTGATACGCGCGCGCTTGGTGGCAAGATCGCCAGTGATATCGCCGATGGCGCTCGCCGGGGCGGTGATCTCGATCCGCATGATCGGCTCCAGCACGATCGGGGTCGCCTTCTGCAGCGCGTCCAGGAACGCCTTGCGCCCCGCGGATACGAAGGCAACCTCCTTGGAGTCGACCGCGTGATGCTTGCCGTCGTACAGGGTGACGCGCACGTCCTGGATGGGAAAGCCAGCCAGCGCGCCTTCGGTCAGCACCTGGCGCACGCCCTTCTCCACAGCCGGAATGTACTGCCCGGGGATCGCCCCACCAACCACATCGTCCACGAATTCGAAGCCCGCACCGCGCCCGAGGGCCTCGACGCGCAGGTAAACCTCGCCGAACTGTCCGGCGCCGCCGGTCTGCTTCTTGTGCCGGCAATGCCCTTCCGCGGGGCGGGTAATAGTCTCGCGGTAGGGGATGCTCGGCGGGTGCGTCTTCACGTGCACCCCGTAGCGCTCGGCCATGCGCTCGAGCAGCACGCGCAGGTGAAACTCCCCCATGCCGTAGATCACCGTCTCGTTGACCGCGGCGTGGTGCTCGATGCGCACGCAGGGATCCTCGGCGGTGAGTTTGTGGAGTGTGTCGGCGAGCCGCTGCTCATCCCCGCGCCGTTCCGGCTCGATGGCGATGCCCAGCATCGGCGGCGGGAACGAAACCGGCTTCAGGTGATACTGGTCCTCGTCGTGTGAGTCGTGCAGCACGGCGTCCAGGTGCAGCTCGTCGACCTTCGGGGTCGCGCAGATGTCGCCCGGTCCCGCTGCCGCGATCTCCGTGGTGTCCTTGCCCAGCAGGCTGAACACATGCGCGATCTTCACCGGCTTGCGCGCATCCCCTACGAACAGCTGACTGCCCGGGCGCACGGTCCCCTGGTGCACGCGCAGCACTCCGAGCTTGCCCACGTACGGATCGATGCTCACCTTGAAGACATGCGCGATGACATGCCGGGCGGGGTCGGGCGCGACCGGCACCCGCTCGGCTGCCTCCCCCGTGCCCTTGAGGAACGGCGGGGGATTGCCCTCGGCCGGGTTCGGCATGAGGCGCACCATGATCTGCAGCAGCTCCGGGATCCCTGCTCCGGCCTCGGCGGAGGTGAAGCACACCGGCACGAGGTGCCCCTCGCGCAGGGCCAGCTCAAAAGGGTCGTGCAGCTGCTCCGGCGAGAGCTCCTCGCCCTGCTCCAGGTACAGCGCCATGAGCGCATCGTCAAGCTCCACCACCTGGTCGATGATCTGGGTGTGGGCGGCCTCGACCGAGGAGAAGTCGCACGATCGGCCGTGAGGCTGAAAGAAGCAGTCGACCACCGAGTCGCCGCCGCCGGCGGGGAGATTGAGCGGCAGGCATTCGCCGCCGAAGGACTCCCGCAGCTGCTGCAGCACGTCGGCGCAGTGCGCGTCCCGGCTGTCGATCTTGTTGACGATGATGAGCCGGCATAGTCCGCGCTCCCTGGCGAAGTCCATGAGCCGCTGGGTGAGCGTATCCACGCCGTTGACCGCGCTCACGACGATCGCCACCGCCTCGACCGCCTCGAGCACCGAGAGCGTCTTGCCGAGGAAGTCCGGGTATCCGGGCGCGTCGATCAGGTTGATGCGGGTGCCGCTGCAGTCGAAGCTGCAGATCGTCGTGTCGAGCGAGTGCTGCAGGCGCTTCTCCTGCGGATCGAAGTCCGAGACCGTCGTGCCGCGCGCCAGGCTGCCGCGGCTGCGGGTCGCCCCCGCCTGCAGCAGCAGCGACTCGGTCAGCGACGTTTTGCCTGCGCCAGCCTGCCCGACCAGCGCAATGTTGCGGATGCCAGAAGTCGTGTACCCCATGGCGGATGCTCCCCGGCAAGGACGTACCGGTGCCCGCACGCAAGGAGCATCGCCGGTTTAAGGGAAAGCCTACTCCCGGGGGCGTACCGGCGGCTACTCGCGAAGGGGTACGATGCGGCAGGAGGTTCGAACAATGAGCGACTCCCCGGCCGAGGATGCACGCGCCAAAGCGGCGCGCAGGAGCCGGCGGCAACAGGAAATTCAGCGCCAGCTGGACGAGGCGCTCGACGCCACGTTTCCCGCCAGCGACCCGGTGTCCATCACGACCTCGGCCGCGGAGTCGGCTACGGAGCCGTCAGCTCCAGCCCCGAACCCGCCTGGTTCACCGT
>JBOIAH010000054.1:0-1566 GCA_050739055.1 Steroidobacteraceae bacterium
CGCGAGGACCGCGGCTCGCCACGCTCGAGCGCCCTGTCGTGCGCCAGCGGTTCTACCCAGCGAACGCGCACATCGGCGCGCAGGCGCTCGGCAAGCGAGCGCAGGCGCGAGGCCGCGTCGGCGCGCACCGCCGCGGTCGGTGCCGCAACGGGTGCGACGCTGAAAATGCCGGTGCTGTCCGGACCTTCGACCACGCGTCCGCCGGCGGATTGCAGCACCTCGTGCACTTCGCCGAGGGTGAGCGAGCGATCGAAGGCCACGTGCAGCACTGCGGGGGAAGCCGGCGCGGCGTCGGTGTGCGTGACGTACAGCGGCTGCGACCAGCGGTACACGGTCGTGGCAAGCGTGGTGAGGAGCCCCACGGCCAGCACGAAGGTTGCCGCCCAGGCGAGCCCGGGCGGACGCCAGGCCGGACGCCAGGCGGAAGCGCGCGCGTGCGCCGGCCGGCTGGGCGCCGGGCGTGCGTCGATGCGCAGCAAGAGCTTGCGCAGCGACGGACCGGGCGCGTGGGTCACGCGCTCGGGCTCGGTGAGGGTCCGGCAGATAAGGCGCTGCAGCTCGACTTCGCGCGCGCACCGGGAGCAGCCGCGCACGTGCTGCTCCACGCGCAGGCGTTGCAGCGGATCCAGCCGGCCATTGGCCAGCCACGGCAGCAACAGCCAGGACTCCTGGTGCGGGTAATCGCCGCTGGCGCTCATGAGCGCTGGCGCCCGCGCGTGCCGTCGCCGGGCGCGCTCAGCGGCTTGCCCGCCAGCTGCGGCAGGAGCTTCTGCAGCTTGGCGCGCGCGTGAAACAGCCGCGTCTTCACCGTGTTCACCGGACAACTCATGATGGTCGCGATCTCCTCGCACGAATACCCGAGCTCGTAGCACAGCTCCACCGCGAGCCGCTGCTCCACCGGCAGTTCGGCCAGCGCATGCGAGAGCCAATCGCTCAGCTCCTCGGCGCGCGCCGGTTCCTCGGTCGTGAGTGGGGCGGACGGCGCCAGCAGGTTCTCCCGCGCGCGGGAACGCGAGGCGCCGCGGAACGCGTTGTGCGCCTTGCGGTACGCGATTCCAAGGATCCAGGTCGAGGGCTGCGAGTCGCCACGGAACTCGTGCGCCTTGCGCCACACCACCCAGAAGGTGTCGTTGATGATTTCCTCGGCAAGGTCGTAGCGGCGCGTGAGCCGCGTCAGAAAGCGCGCCAGACGCCGGTGATACAGGTTGTAGAGCTCCTCGAACGCGCGGTGGTCGTGACGCGCAACGCGCTCGATGAGCTCCACCTCACGCGCAAGCGAGCCGCGGGGACTTGCCTCCGCCACGCCGGTGTCGTTGTAGTTGATCGCCATCAATTAGCCAGTCAGTGCCGTACCCTTTACGTAAGTGTCCGCGCGGGGCGTGCCGGTTCACCGGCACTATCGCCCCGGCGCGGCTTGCCGGTCAAAATTCCCAGCTCACCGTGGCGGCAAAACGGCGATTTGCCACCGGGTAGGGGAACACCTGCGCGGCGCGGGTCTGCGCCACGAAGTAGCCGGCGTCGATGCGCCAGCCCCGCCGCTGGAACGCCAGGCCCGCATTGCCGTAG
>JBOIAH010000055.1:0-1597 GCA_050739055.1 Steroidobacteraceae bacterium
CCTCCCAGCCACTGTAGTACAGCGCCGCGGGGACGGCGTGCGCGCGCGAGGCGATCGCGAGCAGGTACACGATCATTGTCTCGTTGAATCCGATGAGCGGGTGGTGTATTTCGAAGCCCCACTCGGGCGACCAGTGCCAGTACAGGAAGTCGCTCGACGAGCGCTCGCGGTACCAGTCCCACTCGACGGTTTCCCACAGGCGCGTGATCCGCGCTGCCAGATCGCGCTCGGCGCGCGTAGCCGCATTGAAATACTGCCGCGCTATCAGCAGGCCCTGCATCATGAACGCCGTCTCGACGAGATCGCCTCCGTTGTCGAGCATGCCAAACAGCGCCATCGTCTGGCCCGTGGCCCCGTTCATGTAATGCGACCAGGCGCCGTGATAGCGCGGCGCCCGCTCGAGGAAGCCGACGATCTTCTCCAGGCGCTGGCGAGCTTGCTCGCGCGTAATAAAGCCGCGGCTCGCGCCGACGACGAGCGCGCCCACTCCGAAGCCGCTTGCCCCCGTGGCGACGATGCGATCGTCGCCCGGCAAGTTCTCGTGTGCCATGCCAGAGGCTCGATCGGCCCCGTCCCAGTAGTACTGGAACGCCGCCTCCTGCAGCATCGTCAGCAGCTCCTCGTCCGTGAACGGGCGCGTCGTCACGCGCACCGGCGCGCTCGGCGGGGATTCGCGTCCGCGCGAATCGGCGGCGGTGACCCGGTACCAGACGGTCTTGCCAGGTTCGCCGAGATAGTCGCAGAAGCGGTGTACGCCGGTGCGCTGGATGCCGATCGGCGTGTAACCATGTCCGCCGTCGGTCGAGCGGTACACCACTACGTGGTCCCAGGGGTCCTGGTCGGTCCCGCGCCAGCGCACGATCGCGTGCCGCTCGTAGCCGGTGGCCTCGACGTCCTGCGGTGCGCGGTGCGGGGCGACGGGCGAGCCATCGTCGATGCGGATGTCGTCGACGAACATCGTGTGAGCTACGTCGTCGGCGCCTCCCTGGTGAAATACCACGCTCTGCAACCGCTCGGGCCGGAACGGGTACACGGACGCGGTACGCAACACCTTGAGCGGAATCTGCACCAGCGTCCAGCGGTGCGCTGGCAGCGCACCCGCGAAGCGGCCGAGTGGTTCGGCAACGGTGAAGCCTCCGGTTCGCTCCGCTACCTGCAGACCCTCGCGCGCATCCGACAGCAGGATCTGCGGCAGGTCGGCCGCCGCGATCGGCACCGCCGAGTATAGCCAGAGCGAGAGCGTCTGCCCGCTCATCTCCGGGTAGCGGTTCCGGAATGTGAGCAGGTGGATCTCCGCCTCCCAGCCGCCGCCGGCAAGCGACAACCACGTCAGGCGCAGCGCGTTCGGTGGCGAGTGGAATACGGTCGTGTCGACCGGCACGCGGTCGCCGGACCGCTCAAGCAAGCTCGGTGCCACGGCCACCGCATTGCTGTACCAGTACGCGCCGGGTTGCTGGCTGTTGTCGAACACCACGTGGCGGAAGTAGTCGTGTTCTGTGTCGGCGAGTGCCGCCGACGCGAGCAGCAGCGCCGCGAGCGCCACCGGCCATCCCCGAGTCGCGCTCACGAGCCATGCCTTCTCGGGCTCGGGTGGGGT
>JBOIAH010000056.1:0-2351 GCA_050739055.1 Steroidobacteraceae bacterium
GTAGTTGGTGCGCAGCACCTCGAGGAGGCTGCCGCGCGTGAGCCGCGCCAGGAGGGCTGCGACCGGCAGCGCGAGAGTCAGCGCCGGCAACACCAGGTAGCGCGGCGCCCCGTGCTCCCAGCCGGCCACCGGCAGCCAGTGCAGGTAAAGGCCGAACAGCAGCGCGAACAGCGGGCCGGTCACGAACGTCGGCAGCGCCACTCCCACGGCGGCGAGCGCGCTGATGGCGTAGTCGGCGCCGCGGTTGCGCCACAGTGCCGCCAGCACCCCTGCGGGAATGCCGGTGAGTATCGCCAGCAGCACCGCCGCAAGCCCCAGCGTCGCACTCAGCGGCAACCCCTGCCCGATCAGCTCGCTCACGGTGAAGTCGCGCTCACTCAGCGAGGGCCCGAAGTCCCCGTGCGCCAGCGCCTGGAGATAGTGCGCGTACTGCACCGCGAGCGGCCGGTCGAGGCCATAGAGCCGGTCGAGATTGGCGCGCACCGCGGGCGCAAGCGCCTGCTCCTGGTCGAAGGGCCCGCCGGGCGCCAGCCGGACGATACAGAACGAGACGCTGATGACAACGAACAGGGTGGGAACAGTCCCGGCGATGCGCCGCAGCGCGTAGCTCAGCATGCTTCGGACTTTAGGGAGGGGGCGCGTAATCCGTCAACGCCGCGGCGTCTCCCGGCAACATCGCACCGCCGGCGCCCGCTATACTGCCACTCGCCTCGCCCCGGGCGCAGGTTTGGGCCAAGAGCGACGCAAGGCAATGAAGCGCATTCTGGTCGGCATCAAGCGCGTCGTGGACTACAACGTGCGCATCCGGGTCAAGCCCGACGGCAGCGGCGTGGTCACCGAGGGCGTGAAGATGAGCGTCAACCCGTTCGATGAGATCGCGCTCGAAGAGGCGCTGCGCATCAAGGAACGCGGTGCTGCGGAGGAGGTGATCGTCGCCACGGTCGGACCGGCCGACTGCCAGGCGCAGCTGCGCAGCGCGCTGGCGATGGGCGCGGATCGCGCCCTGCACGTGCAGGCGGACGGCGTCATCGAGCCGCTCACCGCGGCCCGCGCGCTGCTGAAGCTCATCGAGCGCGAGCAGCCCCTGCTGGTGATCCTCGGCAAGCAGGCGATCGACGACGACAACGGCCAGACCGGCCAGGTACTGGCGGCGCTGTGGAACCGGCCGCAGGCCACCTACGCCTCCAAGGTCGAGCTCGGCGCAAGCAGCGCGCGGGTAACGCGCGAGGTGGACGCGGGACTGGAGACCCTCGAGGTCGATCTGCCCGCGGTCATCACCACCGACCTGCGCCTGAACGAGCCGCGTTACGTCAAGCTGCCGGACATCATGAAGGCGAAGAAGAAGCCGCTCGAGACCCTCACCCTGGGGGCCCTCGGCGTCGAGCAGCGCCGGCAGCTTACGCTGGTGCGTTTCGAGCCGCCGCCGCAGCGGCACAAGGGCATCCGGGTGAAAGACGCCGCGGAGCTCGTGGAGGCGCTGAAGAAGAAGGGCCTGCTGTGACGGTCAAAATCCTCATCGTGGCCGAGCACGACGGTGCGAAGCTCAATCCCAGCACCGCCCGGTGCGTGACCTGCGCGCGCGCGGTGAGCGAGGCGGAGATCACCCTCGTGGTGTGCGCCGCGGACGCGAGCAGCGTCGCCGCGCAGGCGGCGCAGCTCGCCGGAGTGGCCCGCGTGCTGTGCGCCGAGCATCCGGCCAACGCTCATGCGCTCGCAGGGGTGCAGGCGCCGCAGATCGTCGCCCTCGCCGCGCCCTTCAGCCACGTGCTCGGACCCTCGACCACGTTCGGCAAGGACCTGATGGCGCGGGTGGCCGGATTGCTGGATGCCCCGCAGGTGAGCGACATCATGGCGATCGAGAGCCCGACGCGCTTTCGCCGCCCCATCTACGCGGGCAACGCCATCCTCACCGTGGAGGTGACGGGGGGCGGCAAGGTCGTGGGCACGGTCCGCACCGCATCGTTCGAAGCCGCCGGCACCGGCGGTGCGGCCCTGGTCGAAAAGGCGGCGGTGAACTGCGAACTGCCGACCCACACCCGCTTCGTGTCGGTTTCGGCGGCCAAGACCGACCGGCCTGACCTGCAGACCGCGGCACGGGTGATCTCCGGCGGGCGGGCGCTGGGTAGCGCGGAGGGCTTCAAGATCCTCTACAGCCTCGCCGGCAAGCTCGGCGCGGCGGTGGGCGCCTCGCGCGCCGCGGTGGACGCGGGCTACGCGCCGAACGAAATGCAGGTGGGACAGACCGGCAAGATCATCGCCCCGGAGCTGTACGTGGCGGTGGGCATCTCGGGGGCGATCCAGCACCTGACCGGCATCAAGGATGCGCGCACCATCGTCGCGATCAACAAGGA
>JBOIAH010000057.1:0-11986 GCA_050739055.1 Steroidobacteraceae bacterium
GGCCGGGTGCCGGCCCGACGGGAGGGGACAATGGCGATTCCGACCGATCTGCACGTGAACGGCAAGGCCGTTCATCTCGATGTGGCGCCGCAGACGCTGCTCGTTGATGCGCTGCGCAATGAGCTGCAGCTAACCGGTACGCACGTCGGCTGCGACACCAGCCAGTGCGGTGCCTGCACCGTGCATGTCGACGGCCGTTCCGTGAAGAGCTGCACAATGCTCGCGGTTCAGGCGGCCGGTACGCACGTGACGACCATCGAGGGGCTGGGTTCACCGGCCGCGCTGCATCCGATGCAGGCCGCGTTCCGCGAGCATCATGCGTTGCAGTGCGGCTTCTGCACGCCCGGCATGATCATGAGCGCCGTCGACCTCCTGGCGCGCAATCCTGACCCGACCGAGACAGAAGTGCGCGCCGGACTTGAGGGCAACATCTGCCGCTGCACCGGCTACCACAACATCGTTGCCGCGGTGCTCGATTGCGCGCGGACGTTGCGAGCCGCCCCGGCCCGGGAGAAAGCCCATGGTTGAGATCAAGACCGGCGGCCTCATCGGCAAGTCGGTCAAGCGGACCGAGGACCTGCGTTTCATCACCGGCCGCGGCCAGTACACCGACGACATCGCGCGCCGCCACATGGCGTATGCGGCGATCGTTCGCGCGAACGTCGCCCATGCCAGGATCAAGTCGATCGGCACGACGGCCGCGCTCGCCGCGCCGGGGGTCGTCGCGGTCTACACGGGGGCCGACATGGCCGCCGACAAGATCGGCGGCCTGCCTTGCGGCTGGGCTGTCAAGAATCGGGATGGCAGCCCGCAGGCCGAGCCGGCGCACCCGGCGCTGCAGGCCGACCGGGTGCGCTACGTCGGGGATCACGTCGCGGTCGTCATCGCCGAAACGCAGGCCCAGGCCCGCGCCGCGACCGAGCTCGTCACCGTCGACTACGAGGAGCTGCCGCCCGTCGTCGATGGCCGCGAGGCGCTCGCGAAGGGTGCCGCCCAGGTGCACGCCGAGGCGGCGGGGAACCTGTGCTTCGACTGGGAGCTCGGTGATGGCAAGGCGGTCGAGCGCGCGTTCGCGCAGGCGGCGCACGTCGTCAAGCTCGATTTGCGGAACAACCGGCTGATCGCGAACGCGCTGGAACCCCGCGTCTGCATCGGTGACTTCGACGGCGCGACGGGCGAGCACACGCTGATCACCGCGAGCCAGAACCCCCACGTGATCCGCCTGCTGCTCGCGGCGTTCGTGTTCGGGATCCCGGAGCACAAGTTCCGCGTGATCGCCCCGGACGTCGGCGGTGGCTTCGGTTCAAAGATCTATCCGTACCCGGAAGACGTAATCGTACTCTGGGCGGCGCGCAAGCTCGGCCGCCCGGTCAAGTGGACGGCGATGCGCAGCGAGTCGTTCCTGTCCGACGCGCAAGGCCGGGATCACCATACCCATGTCGAGCTCGCGCTCGACAAGGACGCCATGTTCCTCGGGCTCAAGGTCGAGACGATCGCGAACCTCGGCGCGTACCTGTCAACGTTCGCGCCGGCCGTCCCGACCTACCTGTACGGCACTCTGCTCGCGGGCACGTACCGCACGCCCGCGATCCACTGCAACGTCAAGGGCGTGTTTACCCACACGGCCCCGGTCGACGCCTACCGCGGCGCGGGGCGCCCGGAGGCGACGTTCGTCGTCGAGCGCGTCGTCGACACGGCCGCACGGCAGCTGAGGATCGACCCCGCGGAGCTGCGCCGCCGCAACTTCATACCGGTCGATGCCTTTCCGTACCAGACGCCGGTGGCGCTCATGTACGACACCGGCAACTACCACGCGACGCTCGACAGCGGCCTCAAGCTCGCCGACTACGCCGGCTTCCCGGCGCGGCGCGCGGCGGCGGCCAAGCGCGGCAAGCTCCGCGGCATCGGCATCAGCACCTACATCGAGGCCTGCGGTATCGCCCCGTCGGCCGTCGCCGGCGCCCTCGGCGCTCGCGCGGGTTTGTTCGAGGCCGCGACCATCCGCATCAACCCGACCGGCTCGGTCACGGTCCTGACGGGATCGCACAGCCACGGTCAGGGCCACGAGACGACGTTCGCACAGGTGGTCGCCGAAATGCTCGGCATCCCGATGGACAACGTCGAGGTCGTGCACGGCGACACCGGAAAGATTCCGTTCGGCATGGGGACCTACGGCTCGCGCTCCCTCGCGGTTGGCGGGGCGGCGATCGTGAATGCGACCCGCAAGATCATTGCCAAGGGGCAACGCATCGCGGCGCACCTGCTCGAGGCCTCGGGCGAGGATATCGAGTTCCAGGGCGGGCGCTACGTCGTCCGCGGTACCGACCGGGCCAAGTCCTTCGGCGAGGTCGCCTTCGCGGCCTACGTGCCGCACAACTTCCCGCACGAGACCGAGGAGCCCGGTCTCGAGGAGACGGCGTTCTACGACCCGAAGAACTTCACCTATCCGTCCGGCTGCCACATCTGCGAGCTCGAGATCGATCCGGACACCGGTGTCGTCGAGATCGTACGTTTCAGTGCCTCGGACGACTTCGGCCGCATCGTCAACCCGATGATCGTCGAGGGTCAGGTCCATGGCGGCCTCGCACAGGGCATCGGCCAGGCGCTGCACGAGAACTGCGTCTATGACGAGTCCGGGCAGCTGTTGACGGGTTCGTACCTCGACTACGCCATGCCGCGTGCGGATGACGTGCCGAGCTTCCGGGTGTCGACCGAGTGCACGCCGTGCACGCACAATGCCCTCGGGGTCAAGGGCTGCGGGGAGGCTGGCGCGATCGGCTCGCCACCGGCAGTCATCAACGCGGTCATCGACGCGCTCGCGCCGGTCGGGGTCACCGATATCTCAATGCCGGCGACGCCGCACGCGGTGTGGAGCGCAATCCAGGCGGCGCGCGGCCGCAAGGTCGCCTGAGCGGCAGCCAGGGAGTATCGCCATGAACACCTTCGGATACCATCGCCCGGCCAGCCTTGCCGACGCGGTCGCGCAGCTCAAGGCGAGCGGCGAGGGCCGGGCACTGGCCGGCGGCATGACGCTGCTACCGACGATGAAGCTCGGGCTCACGCGACCAGCTGACATCATCGACCTTAGCGCAATCGCGGAGCTGCGCGGTATCAGACGCAGCGGCGACCGCCTCGTGATCGGCGCGATGACGCGGCATGCCGAGGTGGCCGCGTCGACGGACGTGAGGGGGGCGATCGCGGCGCTGGCTGCGCTTGCCGCGGTCATCGGCGACCCGCAGGTCCGCAACCGTGGCACCCTCGGCGGGTCGGTGGCGAACAACGATCCGGCCGCCGACTACCCCGCGGCGGTGCTCGGCCTGGACGCGACCGTGCAGACCAATCGGCGGTCCATGGCCGCGGACAAGTTCTTTACCGGTATGTTCTCAACCGCGCTCGAGGCCGGGGAGATCATCAAGGCGATCGAGTTCAGGATCCCGAAGCACGCCGGCTACGCGAAGTTCGCGAATCCGGCGTCGCGCTACGCGATGGTCGGCGTCATGGTCGCGGACTTCGGCGGCGAGATCCGCGTCGCGGTCACGGGCGCGGCACCCGGAGTGTTCCGGGTTGCAGCGTTCGAGGCGGCGCTCAAGAAGAAGTTTGCGCCGGAGGCGCTCGGCGGAGTCACCATGCCGGCGGATGGCCTCAACTCCGACCTGCACGGCAGCGCCGCCTATCGGGCGCATCTTGTGGGCGTCATGGCGCGTCGCGCGGTAGCTGCCGCTCTACGCTGAGCGCCGTTGACGCCGCTGCCGCAGTCGGTTGACGCGACGCTCGCGCTGCTCGCAGCCGGGCGCTACGTTGCGAGCCGGGAGCTGGCCGTCACGGTGTTCCTCGCGCTCAAGCTGCAGCGGCCGCTGCTGCTCGAGGGCGAGGCGGGCGTCGGGAAGACCGAGATCGCGCTGACGCTCGCGCAGTGCCTCGGGCGCGAGCTGATCCGGTTGCAGTGCTACGAGGGGCTCGACGCCGCGAGTGCACTCTACGAGTGGAACCACCTTCGGCAGATCCTCGAGATCCGGATCGCCGAGGCGGCCGGCGAGCAGTCGCGCGAGGCGCTGTCGGCAACGGTATTCGATCCGCGGTTCCTGCTGCAGCGGCCCCTGCTGCGCGCGCTGCAGCCGCATGCGGCCGGCGCTCCGGTGCTGCTGATCGACGAGATCGACCGGGCGGACGAACCTTTTGAGGCGTTTCTGCTCGAGGTGCTGTCGGATTTCCAGGTCACCGTCCCGGAACTCGGCACGATTCGCGCGCGCGAGCCGCCGATCGTCATCGTGACCTCGAACCGGACGCGCGAGCTGCACGACGCCCTGAAGCGCCGCTGCCTGTACCACTGGGTCGGTTACCCCGATCCCGCAACCGAACTCGAGATCCTGCGTACGCGACTCCCGGGCATCGAGCCGCGGTTGGCGGGGCAGGTTGTCAGCTTCGTGCAGCGGCTCCGTACTGAGGAGCTCTACAAGCCGCCCGGCGTCGCGGAGTCGCTCGACTGGATGCGTGCGCTGCTGGCGCTCGGTGTCCAGCAGCTCACGCCCGAGTGGACCGAGCTTACGCTCGGCACGCTCCTCAAGACCCGCGAAGACCTCGAGCGGGAACGCCCCGCGGTTGTACGCTTGCTCGAGGAATCCCGCGAATCTGCAGCGCTGGCCTCGGGGTCCTGACCGCGCGCATGAGCTCTGCTTCTTTGCCGCGGCGTATCGTCGAGCTCGCCGACCTGCTCCGCAGGGCAGGCGTACCGACCGGAACCGGGGAAGTCCTGCTCGCGGTGACCGCGGCGGAGACGGTCGGCATCGACCAGATGGCGGATTTCCGCGCAGCGCTCGCGACGACGCTACTGCACCGCCACGAGGACCGCGCACTCTTCGACGCGGCTTTCCAGGCCGCCGTGCTGGCGCCACTGTCGGCGACTGATCCTGGCACGGCTGTGCCTTCGCCGCCGTCGCTGTCCTGGCGGAACCGCCGCCTCGCCTCCGCCCTCGCTCCCCAAAGGCCGGCCGGGCTGCCGGCGGCCCCGGTTAAGACGCGCGAGCTGCTCGCCGCCTCCGACATCGAGACGCTGCGGCATCGTGATTTCGAGCAGATGTCGGTCGCCGAGGCACGCGCGGCGCTCGAGCTCGTGCGCCGGGCCGGCCGCTGGTGGCGCCGGCCGGTCCGTCGCTGGCAACAGACCCGCCACGGTGGGCGGCTGGACGTTCGCCGCTCGTTGCGTGAGTTCGTCAGGAGGCCTGAAGTTTGGCATCTTCTCTGGCAGCGCCGTCGTGACCGACCGTACCGGCTGGTACTCATCTGTGATGTGTCAGGATCCATGCGCGCCTATTCGCGAGCGTTCCTGCAGCTCGCGCATGCGCTCGCCGGCCGCGACCGCTCCGTGGAGTTATTCGCGTTCGCGACGCGCCTGACGCGGCTCACCCGCTTGCTGCGAGGATACGACGCGGACAGGTCGCTGGCGCGGATCGGCACGGCCGTGCCCGATTGGGACAGCGGCACCCGGATCGGTTCAGCGCTCGCACGGCTGACGCGCGAGTGGGGGCCGGTCGTGCTGGGCTCGAGCACGATCGTCGTCCTGCTGACCGACGGTCTCGAACGGGGGCCAGCGGAGGACTTGCGTGTGGCAGCCTCACGTCTGAAGCGCTCCTGCCGCACGGTGATCTGGCTGAATCCGCTATTGCGATACGACGCGTACGAGCCGCTCGCGCGCGGCGCGGCCGTTCTCGCTGACACGCTGCAGGCCATCCGACCGGCGCACGATCCGGCAAGCCTCGAAGCCCTGGTTCGTTCGCTCGGGGAACTGTGCGAGCGACCCTGAGCGCGAGCGTCGCGCTTGCTGTCGATGCACCTTCCAGTCCGCATTCGGGGCGGACGGACCGCGAGCGGAGGCCGTATCCCCCGTAATCGAGCGTTGTCCGTTCGCACCATCAAGCCCACTCGAGTCGCGGCTTCTGACCATCAAGCGCGCGGGTCGTTGGCGTCGGGGTGGAAGAGCTGCTCACCGTTGATCCTGTAGTTCGAAATGTCGCGCTGTCCCTCGGGTGAAATCAACCAGTCAATGAACTGTTGGCCGGCCGGTTTCTTGACGCCGGGGTGTTTTTGCGGATTGACCAGGATTACGCCGTATTGGTTAAAGAGGCGACTATCACCTTCGACAGCGATAACGAGGTCCCCTCTGTTCCTGAACGCCAGCCACGTTCCGCGGTCCGCCAGCACATAGGCATTCTCGGCGGAAGCCATGTTGAGCGCCGCACCCATGCCTTGGCCGATCTCTTTGTACCAAGGACCCTGGGATGCGGGGATATCGATTCCGGCCTGCGCCCACAACTCCAGTTCGGCCATATTTGTTCCCGATCTGTCGCCACGAGAAATGAAGGTCGAGGCTCTGCTTTTTATAGCTCTGAGCGCCGCGAGGATGTCCTTTGAGCCCTTGATACCCGCAGGGTCGCTCTTCGGTCCGACCAGGATGAAGTCGTTGTACATCACCGGATAGCGCTTTACCCCGAAGCCTTCCGCGACAAACCTCTCTTCCGCTGACTTTGCGTGAACGAACACCACATCGGCATCGCCGCGCCGTCCGGTATCGAGCGCCTGCCCCGTGCCCTGGGCGACGACTTTCACGTCGATGCCGGTCTTCGCTTTGAACAGCGGCAGGAGGTAGCTGAATAGCCCCGAATCCTCGGTCGAGGTCGTCGAGGCGACGACGATCGACTGATCCGCTGCGCTTGCCGACCCGCTGAAAACAAGACTGAGGATGAGGGCAATGAAAAGACGATGGCTACGCATATAAGCACTGTTACGGCTCAGACGAGCAGATCCCCGCTAATGAATGTCGCAGCTTCTGCGGTTTGTGGTTTTTTGAAGAAGCCAGATGCCGGGCCAGTCTCCACTACGCGACCCTTGTGGAGAAGGACTATCTCCCCTGCCAGCCGGCGCGCCTCGCCCAGATCATGCGTCGACATTACAATCTTTATACCGCGCGCAATGATCGCCTGAATTACATCCTCGAACGCCTTGGTCGAAGCAGGATCGAGACTCGCGGTCGGCTCATCGAGAAACAGCACGGTGGGATCTCGCGCGAGGGCGCGCGCCAGCGCGAGCCTCTGCTGTTCGCCCCCCGAGAGGCGCGGCGCCGGCCGGTCGCCGGTGCCCTTCAGGCCGACCAAACTAAGTAATTCTTCGAATCGTGCGGCATGCAATTCGCTGGGAACGCGCGCAGCCCGCAGTGCATAGTGGATGTTCCCGGCGACGCTGCGGCGAAACGTCATCGGTCGTTGGAATACGAAGGCGCGCCGCGATGGCGCATCGATTCCCCGTCCACCCCAGGTAACACGGCCGCTCGAGGGGGGCAAGAGTCCCATTGCAATCCGCAGCAGCGTGGTCTTACCGGACCCATTGGGTCCGATCAGCACTGTAGGCGCCCCTGGCGCGAGCAGCAGGTTGACGTTGTCCAGCAGAGTCACGGCGTTTGCCGTCACACTGACTTGTTCAAGTGCGATGGGGAGATCGGCGCGGGGCGAGGGCATGCTCGTCAAACGATTAACTGTTGAAATCCGCTTTGCCCACGAATGCCGCAACCTAGCCAGCTTGCAGCTCACCGGCGCGACGCACCATCCAAGCGGCGGCGTTGACCGCGACTATGAGCAGCATGAGCACGATGCCGAGCCCAATTGCGAGCGAGAGATTGCCCTTTGAGGTCTCCAGCGCGATGGCGGTCGTCATGGTACGGGTAAAGCCGGCGATGTTGCCGCCGACCACGATGACGGCACCCACTTCGGCTGCGGCTCGGCCGAATCCGGCGAGTACGGCGGTTACGAGGCTGAAGCGTGCCTCCCACACCAAAGTTGTGGCGCGTCCAAACGGTCCGACATCCATGACGGTGAGTTCGTCCCGATATTCGGTCGACAGATCCTCGATCGTTTGCCGTGCAAGAGCGGCGATGATCGGCGAGATCAGCACGGTCTGCGCGATGATCATCGCCGGCGGAGTGAAGAGGAGCCCAGCGGGGCCAAGGGGTCCCGATCGCGACAAGCCAATATAAAGCGCGAGTCCGACCAGCACCGGTGGGAGCCCCATGAGGGCGTTGAGGACGACGATTAGGCCTGTTCGGCCCGGGAACCGGATTAGGGCGACCAAAGCGCCCGCGGGAATGCCGATCAGCGTGGCGAAGAAGACGGCGCTGAGACTGACGATCAACGATAGCTCTACGATAGCGAGCAGCGTGGGATCCGCGGAGAGCAGCAGGTGAATCGCTGAAACGTTATCCGGCATGGCGATATCCTTCGTAAGGCAAGGCGCTTCACATCCTACCGTCAACGCGGTTGGATGGTTTCAGTCGGGTGTTTGGGACGGACTGCGGGAAAACACGCTTTTTTATCAATCGCTTACATACCCTCGAAAACGCGTGTCTCCTTTACGTCTCCTCCAGCTTGCGCGCTTAACGTCCCGCTCCGTCTTTGCTCGCTTCGGCACCGCCGAGTAGGCTAGGAAACGATGAGCATGTTCGCCATCGAGCGGATGTCCTGGCAAGAAAAGCTCCGTGCCCTCGAAGAGCTCTGGGACGCCATTGCGCGTGAGGGCGATCGCTACGCGGCGCCGGCCTGGCATGAGCCGGAACTGAAGGAAACCCAGCAACGCCACCAGTCCGGCGCCGAGAAGCCCATGGACTGGGCTCGCGCGAAGCGCGCACTGCGACAATAGCTCCCTGCAGCTGCAAGACCCCCCCATCCGCATTCGCGGACCTCGATCGGCGCAGGGCGCTCTGGCGGACTGTTCTTGCCTCTATACGTAATTAACGTATAGTATCAGGATGCAAGCCGTCTTCGTCGAGTTGCCGGCGTTGGAGCGCAATCGTGCGCGCTATCTGGACGACGACTCGCTCAGGCAGCTGCAGATCGATTGGATGGCGAACCCGACGTCTGGCGATGTCATTGAGTATGACAAGGACGAGGCGGCGGACTTGACACCCAAGGAACGTGCCGCGCTGAAGGAGCGCGTGAAGGCAGAATTGAAGGCGAGGAGTAAGGCATGAGGCGGAAGCGAAATTTGTTCAACGAGCTGACGGAAGGGTTTGATGCGCTCGCGGCACATCGCGAAGGTAAGCGGACTCTGCGCACGCACACCGTTAAGATGAGACCGACGCCAAAGGTGTCTGCCTCGGAACTTGCGAAGCTGCGCGAGCGTATGAACCTTTCTCGCGCCGTATTCGCGCGCTATCTGCGAACGAACGTGCGGACCTTAGAGAATTGGGAACAGGGTCGCGCCAGCCCCAATGCACAAGCCGCACTGCTGATTCGGCTGGTGCAGCGTTACCCGGATACAGTCGAACGGCTCGCACAGATCTGATTGGCTGGCGTCCGACAAGCACGGCGACGCGGGTACCCACGTCTGCAGACGATGCGGTACCGGGTTGACCTTGGGATCAAATAATGATCGTCGGGATTGATCTGGGAACCACCAACAGCGCGATCGGCGTGTGGCGTGACGGCCGATCGCAGCTGATCCCCAATAGTCTGGGCTCGTTCTTGACCCCCTCCGCCGTCAGTGTGGACGATGACGGCAGTATTCTGGTCGGAATGGCTGCGAGGGGAATCACTCCGCTTCGTCGTATGCGCACGATCGCGGTATAGCGCGTCATTCCGTTGGCTTGCTTGCGTGCTTTGATCGTTGGCATGATGAGGCTCGGGGAGACAAGCCATTCTTGTCTCCTTTATGTCTCCCTGGCAACCGCTAAACTCCCTCGAATGCCCAAAAATCCTGCAGAAACAGCTGAGTCAGAAAGGCCTACAAAAATAGGTCTTTCAGACGCTCTTTCCCGCGGAAAGATCGATCGGAGAGTGTCAGTCGCTCCCATGATGGACTGGACCGACCGCCACTGCCGGTACTTCCTGCGCGGTTTCTCGCCCGACGTGCTGCTGTACACCGAGATGATCACCGCGGCGGCGATCCTGCGCGGGGATCGCGCGCGCCTGCTGGCATTCGACCCCGAGGAGCACCCGGTGGCCCTGCAGCTCGGCGGCAGCGAGCCGCGGGAGCTGGCCGCCGCGGCGCGCGCCGGCGAGGATGCGGGATACGACGAGATCAACCTCAACTGTGGCTGCCCGAGCGAGCGGGTGGCGAGCGGCGCCTTCGGCGCGTGCCTCATGCACGAGCCCGCCCTGGTGGGCGACTGTGTGGCGGCGATGGCTGCGGTGGTGCGCGTTCCCGTCACGGTGAAGATGCGCATCGGGGTGGTGAAGGCCGGCGCCGCGGACGCGCGCGGCGCGGTGGCGGGCTTCAGCGCGGCGGATTTCGACTCCCTGGTCCGGTTCGTGGCGAGCGTGCGCGACGCCGGCTGCCGGGTCGCGATCGTGCACGCGCGCAAGGCCGTGTTGGGCGGCCTGTCGCCGAGGGACAACCGCGAAGTCCCGCCGCTGCGCTACGACGTCGTGCGGCGCCTCAAGCAGGTGTTCCCGATGTTGCCGATCGTCGTCAACGGCGGCCTGCGCGAGCCGCGGACGGTGCTTGACGCGCTCGCCTGGTGCAACGGCGTGATGCTCGGGCGCGAGGCCTACCACCATCCGTTCGTACTCGCGGAGCTGCACCGGGCGCTCGCCCGCGCGGCGAGCGCAGCGCCCAGCCGGGAGGCGCTCATCGAGCGCATGGCGCGCTATTGCGAGCGCGAGCTCGCCGCCGGCGGGCGGCTTGCGGCGGTCACGCGCCACATGCTCGGCCTGTACAGCGGTGAGCCGGGGGCGCGCGACTTCCGGCGATTCTTGAGCGAGGGCGCCCGCGGGGCCGGAGCCGGTGCTGAGCTGTTGCGGCGGGCAATCCCGACAGGAGCACGCCTGTAGGCGGTTAGTGCCTCACAGGCACTAACCGTAGGCGTCATGGCTGGCGGCGCGAAGCGCACGCGTATAATCTGGCCACATTGATGGGCAAAGACATCGAACTCGCTATCCTGTTTGCCGACGTGGTCGGATCGACCCGGCTGTACGACACCATGGGCGACCTGCGGGCGCGCGACATGGTCGCGACCTGCATCGAGGTGATGCGCAGCGCCACCGAGCAACGTCAGGGTACGGTCATCAAGACCATGGGCGACGAGGTGATGGCCACGTTCCCGAGCGCGGACGCGGCCCTCAATGCCGCGGCGCAGATGCAGCAGCAGATTTCCACGCACACGCAGCTCAAGGTCGACGGACTGTCGGTCGCCATCCGCATCGGCTGTCACTTCGGGCCCGTGATGCTCGAGAACCGCGACGTGTTCGGTGCGGCCGTGCACACCGCCAACCGCATGACGAGCCAGGCGAAAGCCGGGCAGATTGTGACCACGGCCGCCACCGTCGAGAAGCTGTCGCCCGAGTGGCGCGCCAGCTGTCGCCAGATCGACATCGCGACCCTGAAGGGACAGGGCAGCGAGGTCGTTCTCTATGAAGTGCTGTGGCAGACCGAAGATGTCACGAGCATGGTGCCGGGTATCGCCGGCGACGCGCGCCCCGCGCGCCCCCTGCGCCTGCGTCTGCGCTGCGAGGATCGCGAGCTGCTGGTCGACGAGCACCACTCGAGCGTCACGATCGGCCGTGCCGAGGACAACGACGTGGTCGTCAAGGGCAATCTCATCTCGCGCCTGCACGCCCGCATCGAGATCAGCCGCAACAAGTTCGTGCTGGTGGACCAAAGCACCAACGGCACGTTCGTGCAGACCGCCGACGGCGAGGAATCGTTCGTGCGGCGCGACAGCCTGCAGATCAAGGGCCAGGGGATGATCGGCCTCGGACGGCTGCCCGAGCAGGGCGCGCCCCAGACCATCCGCTTCAGCTGCGAAGAACGCTAAGCGGGCGCCGCGCTCAGCTGCAGCCGCCCCTCGGTGGTGGCGAGTTCCGCCAGCAGCGCTGCCGGCAGGCGGCCGCCGTACCGGCCCAGATACTCGCGCACCTCCGCGAGTTCCTTGCGCCACAGTCCGGCGTCCACCGAGGAGAGTGCCGCGAGCGCCTCGGCACTCACGGTGAGCCCGGAGGTGTCG
>JBOIAH010000058.1:0-1788 GCA_050739055.1 Steroidobacteraceae bacterium
CCTGAAGGTGGCGATCGTGTCGCGCGGCTATGGGCGCGGCAGCGGCAGCGCGCGCAACGTGCACCCCGACTCGGACTGGCGCGACGTGGGCGACGAGCCGGTGATCCTCGCGCGCCGCACCGGGTGCCCGACCATGGTGGCAGCCGATCGCGTCGCGGCCGCCCGCCGGCTCATCGCGCGCGGCGCAGACGTCATCCTGGCCGACGACGGGCTGCAGCACCTGCGCCTGGCGCGCGACTGCGAAATCGTAGTGGTCGACGGAGCGCGCGGCTTCGGCAACGGCCGCCTGCTGCCCGCAGGTCCGCTGCGCGAACCGGCGACGCGCCTGCGCTCGGCCGACATCGTGGTCGTGAACGGCGTTCCCGAGCATGGCTCGCTCGCCGCGGGCGTGCTGCCCGCGGGCGCCGTGCACATGCGCCTCGTAGCGCAGCAGTCCGTGCGGCTCGACGGGCGCGCGCCGCCGTGCGAGCTCGCGGCGTTTCGCGGCCGGCGCGTGCACGCGGTGGCCGGCATCGGCAACCCGCAGCGGTTCTTTGGCGAGCTTGCGGTCCACGGCATCGAGGTGCTGGCGCATCCCTTCCCGGACCACCATCCGTACACCGCGCGCGAGCTCACGTTCGCCGACGACCTGCCGGTCCTCATGACCGAGAAGGATGCCGTAAAATGCGCCCCGTTCGCCAACCCGCGACTGTGGTACGTGCCGGTCAGTGTAGAGTTCAGCGAGTCCGATGCGCGCGCAGTGCGCACGCGGGTGCTGGACAGGCTGCGGCCACGCTACGGAGGTTAGAGGTGCCGCTGGATACCCGACTGCTGGAGATACTCGCCTGCCCGGTGTGCAAGGGAACGCTCAAGTACCAGCGCGAGGCGCAGGTGCTGGTGTGCCGCATGGACCGGCTCGCCTTTCCCGTCCGTGACGACGTGCCGGTGATGCTGGAGGAGGAGGCCCGGCAGCTGACCGCCGACGATCCGCTGCTCGAGCGCTGAAGGCTGAGGGCAGCGCGCGTGTTCCGGGTCGTCATTCCAGCGCGCTACGGCGCCACCAGGCTCGCGGGCAAGGCGTTGCTGCCGCTGGGCGGCAAGCCGATGGTGCAATGGGTGTACGAGCGCGCGTGTGCGTCCGGCGCCGTCGAGGTGTTGATCGCCACCGACGATGCGCGCATTGCGGATGCGGCCCGCGCGTTTGGCGCCACGGCCGTCATGACCGCGGCGAGCCATGTCTCGGGCACCGACCGGATCGCGGAAGTTGCGGGTGCGCGGCGCTGGCAGGCGAGCGACATCGTGGTGAACGTGCAGGGGGACGAACCGCTCATACCTCCCGCGCTCATCGGCCAGGTCGCCGGCGTGCTGGAATCGGATCCGTACGCGGACATCGCCACGCTCGCAACCGCAGTGACCTCGCCCGAGGAACTCCTCGATCCGAACGCGGTGAAGGTGGTAACGGACGGGGCGGGATGCGCGTTGTACTTCAGCCGCGCGCCGATTCCGTGGAACCGTGCGGGCGCGCCCGCGGTTGCCAGTCAGCGCGATTTTGGCGGGGCGCGCCGTCACGTCGGCCTCTATGCGTACCGCGTCGCGGCGCTGGTGCGCCTCGCGCAGCTGCCCCCCGGGGCCCTGGAAATGCGTGAACAGCTCGAGCAGCTGCGCGCGCTGGAGAACGGCCTCAGGATCCGTGTCGCGGAGGCGCGCGAGCCGCCCGGTCCGGACGTGAACACGCCCGCAGATCTGGCGCGGGTCAGCGCGCTGCTGACCCCGGGGGCCGGTTGAGCGCTATGATTCGTTGGCCGGAAC
>JBOIAH010000059.1:0-5473 GCA_050739055.1 Steroidobacteraceae bacterium
GGAGCGGCCGTGCGAGCGAGCGGCTTCCACCCAGCGGGCCGCGCGGGCTGCAGCGCCGGCGAGCGCGGCGTGCGCGCCGCCCAGTTCGGCGAGCATCTCCCCGGAGGCACCCGACTCGGGGCGCAGCGTTGCCGCGCGCAGCCGCTCGCGCAGCTGTGCCAGGCTCCGCGCGTCGTGCCCGTGGCTCGCGCCTTGCGCCGCAGCGCCTGCCGTCATGCCGCCCGACTCCTGTCCCGTTGCAGTCAATCATGCTTATGCTAATCTAATTCCTAGAGAATAATCATCCATATTAGTCACTCTAAAAGCGAAATTAACTGCCATGATCCGAAAGTCGTCTGTTCCTGCGGAGCCTTCGGCCGCCGGCCGGGGCCTCGACCGCATCGACCGGCGCCTGCTCGTGCGGCTGCAGCAGGACGGCCGCGCCGCCGTCTCGCAGCTGGCGCGCGAAGTACACCTGACCGTGACGCCGACGCTCGAGCGCGTGCGCCGCCTGGAATCCTCCGGCTACATCGAGGGGTATTTCGCGCGGCTGAATCCGGCGCGGCTGGGACTCGGCCTGCTCGCCTACGTCGAGGTGTTACTCGATCGCACCACGCCCGACGCCTTCGAGCGCTTCAAGCAGGTGATGCTGGCGCATGACGAGGTGATGGAATGCCACATGGTGGCGGGCGGCTTCGACTACCTGCTGAAGGTTCGGGTCACCGACATGGAGAGTTACCGCCGATTCCTCGGCGATCGCATCGCCGCGGTGCGCGGCGTGCAGCAGACCCATACCTATTTCGTCATGGAAGAGGTGAAGTCCACCCACCGGATCATCGTGCCGGAGTGAGCACCTGCGCGACCGAGCGCGCGAAGTACTCGAGGTTCTCACGGCGCAGCCCCGCGACGTTCATGCGGCTGTCGTCGGTCATGTAGACGTGGTGCCGCACGCGCAGCTCGCGCACTTGCGCGGTATCGATCCCGAAGAACGAGAACATGCCGCGCTGGCGGGCGATGAAGCCGAAATCGCGTTGCGGGCAGCACCGGGCCAGTTCCTTCACGACCTCGTGCCGCAGGTTCTGGATGCGCTTGCGCATCGCGTCGACCTCGTCGGACCACAGCCTGCGCAGCGCTGCGTCGGCGAGGACGTGGTGCACGACGGCGGCGCCGTGATCCGGGGGCATCGACCAGATGCCGCGCGCGAGGCGCACCAGTTGGCTCATGGCCGCGTCGGCCCCGGTGCGCGCCGCGCTCACCACGTGCAGCGAACCGGTGCGTTCGCGGTACAGGCCGAAGTTCTTCGAGCACGACACCGCGAACAGCACCTCGGGAAGCTCCGCGCAGAACAGTCGCACGCCGAACGCGTCGGCCTCGAGACCGTCCCCGAGACCCTGGTAGGCCATGTCGATGAACGGCAGCAGTTCGCGCCGCTTGACCACCGACAGCACCTCGCGCCACTGCTCGAGCGTCAGGTCGGCGCCGGTGGGGTTGTGACAGGACCCATGCAGCAGCAGCACCGCGCGCGGCGCCAGGCGCTCGAGCGCCGCAAGCATGGCGGAGAACTGCACCCCGCCCGTGGCGGGATCGAAGTACGGGTAGAGCTCGAGCTTCAGTGCCGCGCCCGACAACAGCGGCTTGTGGTTGGCCCAGGTGGGCGTGCTGACGTGCACCGCCGAACCCGGCGAAGCCAGGCGGATGAGCTCGGCGCCCAGGCGCAGCGCCCCGCAGCCGCCGGGGGCCTGCACGGAGCGCACCCGGCCCGCGCTCAGCGCCGGGTGATCGGGCCCGAGCACCAGGCGCTCCATCTCCTGGTTGAACCCGGGGTTGCCCGCCGGCCCTACGTAGCTCTTGGTGGTTTCGCGCGCCAGCAGTTCGTTCTGTGCTCGGCGCACCGCCTGCGGTACCGGCGTTTCGCCGTGCTCGTCGCGATAAACCCCGATGCCGAGATCGATCTTGCGCGGGTCCGGGTCGGCGCGGTACTCGGCCATGAGCCCGAGAATCGTATCCGGGGTGACCAGCTCCAGCCGCTCGAACATGGCGTGACTTCCCTCCCCTCACGTGCCGCTGGCGGCGATGAGCGCGCGCTTGCGGGCCGCCGCGAATTCATCGCCCGGCTTCCACGTCGGCATGGCGTCGGCCTGCGTGATGAGCCAGCCGGCCATGAATTCCAGCTGCGCATCCTGGATCATGCCGTCGAAGTTCCAGCTGGCATCGAGCTGGTCCGAGGGCTGGTGGTATTTCTTCAGCTCCCACTCCTCGATCTGCTGCCGGCCCCAGCCGGCGGGCCGCCCGATGAAATCCGTACCGTCGTCGAAGAACAGCGCCGGCACGCCGATCTTGGCGAACGAGAACTGGTCGGAGCGGTAGTAGTAGCCGCGATCCGGGAACTGGTCGGGCTCGACCACCCGCCCCTGCATCCCGGCGACGCGCTCGGCGAGCTCATCGAGCGAGGACTTGCCCATGCTGATGAGCGTCGCGTCGCGCGTGCGGCCGAAGATGTTGCCGCCGTCGATGTTGATGTTGGCGGCGATCCGGCCGGCGAGGAACGTCGGATGTTGCGCGTAGTACCCGGAGCCGAGCAGGCCGCGCTCCTCGCCGGCGACGAACAGCGCCAGCACCGAGCGGCGCGGCCGCTGGGGCAGCGCGGCGAACGCCCGCGCGACCGCCAGCACCTGTGCGCAGCCCGAGGCGTTGTCCACCGCGCCGTGGTAGATGCGGTCGCCGCTGGCGTCCGGCTCGCCGATGCCGAAATGATCGTGGTGCGCCGAGAGAATCAGCACCTGCGCGGCGAGCTTCGGATCGTTGCCCGGCAGGAGTCCCCCCACGTTGGCGGTCTGCACGCGCGAGAGTTTGTTGCTGAAGGCGATGGAGGTGCGGATGCCGAGCGGCACCGGCCTGAAGCTGCGCGAGCGCGCCGCGGCCACGAGCCTGTCCAGGTCAAAGCCGCCGGCCTTCATGAGGCGCCGCACCGCAGCTTCCGTTGCCCAGCCTTGCAGCGGCAGGTGCGCCTCGGTGCCGGCCGGCAGCGCAAATTGTTCACCGCCCCAGGAGCTCTGCACGACCTGCCAGGGGTAGCCCGCGGACGGGGTGGTGTGAATGATGATGGCGCCGATCGCGCCCTGGCGCGCCGCGCTCTCGTACTTGTAGTCCCAGCGCCCGTAGTACAGCCGGCGCTTGCCGGCGAACAGCTGCGGATCCCAGTCCGGATCGTTGTTCATCATCACCAGGATCTTGCCGGCGAGGTTCATTCCCTTGAAGTCGTCCCAGCGGTATTCCGGCGCCTGGATGCCGTAGCCGACGAACACCAGCTCCGCGTCGTCGATCGAGACGCTATCGGTCTGCAGCCCGCTCGCGGCGATGTAGTCGTCACGCCAGGCGAGGTCGACGTGCGTGTTCTTCCCCTGGAAGCTCCAGGTCTGCGGGAACTGCGACTTGATGGCGACGATGTCGAAGGGCTGCTGCCACCGCCCGTCGGCAAAGGCGGGCCGGTAGCCCATACCCTCGAGGCGCGTCTGCAGGTACAGGCGCGTGAGCTGATCGGCGCGGGTGGCCGGTCCGCGGCCCTCCAGCAGGTCCGAGGCAAGAAAGCGGATCGGCGCCTCGAGCGCGGCGCGCGTGATGTAGCTCTGCGCGGCCTGTTCGACCGAGCCTGGAACCGCGGAGGTCCCGCCCGCTGCCGCGCTCGCCGGCGCCAGCGCCGCAAAGATGATGCCCAATCGCCCGAGCTCACGCACTGCAACCACGGCCGCTCCTGCACGCATCAATGACGGGGCCGCAACGGTAGCATGCAGCGCGCCTGACGCGCACTAGCGCGTGCCGCGGCGCATCTCTACACTCGATCCGCGCACCGGCGAACATGATGGAACATCCGGCTCCGATTCTGCGGCTGTGGGGTATGGTTTGCCTTGCGGCCTCATCGCTGCCGCTCGTGGCGTCCGCGGCGGAGGCGCCGGTGGCGCCCCCCGGCAATCCGGCCACCGCGCAGGAGCTTCCCCAGGTCACGGTGATCGCCAACACGCCGCTGTCGGGCCTCGGCCTGCCCCTGAATCAGATACCCGCCAACGTGCAGACCGCCGACAGCGAGCACCTGCAGCGTCAACAGACGCTGGACCTCGCGGACTACCTGAACAACAACTTCAGCGGCATCAACGTCAGCGAGAGCGCCGGCAACCCGTTTCAACTGGACATCAATTACCACGGGTTCACGGCATCGCCCCTCCTGGGTACTCCCGAGGGCCTGTCGGTATACGTGGACGGGTTGCGCGTCAACGAGTCCTTCGGCGACACCGTCAACTGGGACCTGATCCCGCAGGCGGCCATCTCCACGGTGACGCTCACGTCGGGCTCCAATCCGGTGTTTGGACTCAATACCCTGGGTGGCGCGCTCTCGGTACGGACCAAGAGCGGCCACGATGACCCGGGGACCGCGCTCGAGGCGTACGGCGGGTCTTTCGACCGCCGCTCCTTCGAAGGCGAGACGGGCGGAGCGATCGGCAACTTCGATTATTTTCTGACGGGAAATTACTTCGACGAGTCCGGCTGGCGAGACAACTCCCCGACGCGAATCTATCAGGGCTTCGGCAAGATCGGCTGGCAGAACGACCGGACCGACATCGACCTGAGCTACGCCTACGCGGATACCCGCCTGTACGGCAACGGCGCGACTCCCACCAGCATGCTGGACGCTCGACGCCAGGCGACCTACACGCCGGACTTCACGCAAAATCACCTCAATGTCGTCAATCTCACGGGTACCCAGTTCCTGACGGATAAGCTCTTGTTGTCCGGCAACGTCTACTATCGCCAGCTGGTCACCGGCAGCATCAACGACAACATCAACGACGGCTACCTTGACAGCAACTACACCGGGCCACCTTTCGACTGCGCGGCGGCGCCCGCCAGCCGGGCGGCACTCAACTACTGTTCACCCGGCCAGAACGCGACCTCGCGCCTGACCCAGCGCACCAGCGGCTTCGGCGCACAGCTCACCGATTCGCGGAATGTGTTCGGCTGGAGCAACCAGGCGGTCCTCGGCGCGGACTACACCGGCTCGGGCGACACGTTTGGCCAGTCGTACCAGTACGGCCGGCTGGCGCCGGACCGGACCCTCATCTATGAGGTCAGCCCCCTCAACAATGAAACGCTCATCTCACTGAGCGGCGCCAGCCGGATCTACGGGGTGTACGCGACCGATACCCTGTCGCCGGACAAGCGGCTGCACATCACGCTGTCGGTTCGCTACAACCGCAACACGGAGACTCTCAACGGCTACAGCGTGGACACGGACCTGGGCGATGTTGGCTCCGGATTCGATGCGGCGCGCCCGCTCGCCGCAGATCACACCTTCAGCCGGGTCAATCCGGCCTTCGGATTCACGGTGACCCCGAGCGATGCCGCGACGCTGTACGCCGATTACAACCAGGCGAGTCGTGCGCCGACGGTGATTGAGCTCGGCTGTGCCAATCCGGCCGCGCCCTGCGGTCTGCCCAACGAC
>JBOIAH010000060.1:0-1854 GCA_050739055.1 Steroidobacteraceae bacterium
CGCCCGAGCGCGGATCAGCGCGCCGGTCCGTGGGTGCGGAAGTCGACGTCGCTGTCGGCCGCCAGCCACGCCAGCGCCGCCCAGGCCGCCACGTTCTGATCGAGCTGCTCGCGGTCGATCTTGTCGAGCGTATCGTCGGGAGTGTGGTGGATGTCGAAGTAGCCGGCAGCGTCCTGGGAGAGTTGAAAGGCCGGCACGCCCGCCTCGACCGCCGGGTCCACGTCGGTTCCGGCATCCTGCGGGGGTTCCCTCGCTGCGAGCACCCCGATCGGCTGCAGCACCCGCGACACGGCCCTTGCGAAGGCGCTGTCGATGACCGCCCGCGGCAGCGCCACGCGGTAGACGCGATCGGCGCCCAGGTCGCTCTCGCCGGCGAGCACGTGTGTGGCCAGCTCCGCCTGGTGATGGTCCGCGTAGGCATGGCCGCCGAAGGCGCCGAACGGTGCGCCCGGCTGCGCCACCTCTTCCGCGCCGAACAGCACGACGCGCACGGTGCGCCGCGGGGCCCGGCGCGGCACCTCGCCGATGAGCCTGGCCGCCGCGACGATGATGGCCGTGCCGGCACCGTCATCGATCGCACCCGTGCCCTGATCCCAGCTGTCCAGGTGCGCACCGAGCAGCACCACTTCCCCCGGACGTTCGCGGCCGCGGATGTCGGCGACCACATCCTGCGAGTGGGCATCGCGCACGTACGAGGCGCTCGAGAACAGGCGGATGCGCACCGTCTCGCCGAGCGCCGCCAGGCGCTCGAGCTGGTCGGCGTCCGGCGCCGCCAGCGCGAAGGCCGGGACCGGCACGCGCCCGTCCACGTAACGCGTCGTGCCGGCGTGGGCAAGGCGGTGGGTGTCGGTGCCGACCGAGCGGAGGATGAAGGCCATCGCCCCGCGCCGGGCCGCCTCCCCCGGCCCGTCGGCCCGGGCCGCCACCGCCGCTGCGTAGCCCGAGCCGTCCTGCATCCGCACCATGCGTTCGTCGACCATGGCGATCTTGCCGCTCAGGGACCCGGGAGCCGCGGCCTTGAGGTCATCGAAGGTGGGGAAGATCACCACCTCCCCCTCGAGCCCGCCCGCGGGTGTGGGCGGGGACTCCCCGAGCGCGGCCACGACCAGCGGCTGCGGGGCCGGTGACACGAGCTGCGCGGATTCGCTGCCGCGCACCCACGCGGTGAGCGGAAAACTCTCGAGATGCACGTTCACGAAGCCGAGCGCCTTGAGACGCGCCGCGGCCCACTCGGCCGCCTGCTGCTCGCTCGCGGAGCCCGCGGGACGCGGGCCGAAGCGGGTGGTCAGCTCTCGCACCCAGTTCCAGGCGATGTTCTGACCGTCGAGCGCCACGTCGCGCAGTTGCTGGGCGACCTGCTCGGAAGCCCGCGGCCCGCCCGCCGCGGCCCCGGCAGGGGCGCACGGCAGCAACGATGAGCCCAGAGCGGCGCAGCCGCCGAGCAGGCCCGAAACAAGGCGAGGCGGGTAGCGCACTTGAGATCCCCAGGCAGCCGCGCGAGAGGGGCGCATTCTACGAACAAGGGCGCGGGCGCGCATCAGGCGGATGCGCCTAGCGGTGCGGGCATGGCGCCGGTGCGCGCGGCGCGTGGACTACTTCGGCAGCTGCGCGATCGGCAGCGGCTGCGCCAGGTAGAAGCCCTGCGCGAAATCCACGCCGATGCGCCTGAGCTCCTCGAGCACGACTTCGGTCTCGACGCACTCGGCGACGGTGCAGATGCCCAGTGAGCGGCCCACCTTGCCGATGGCCTCGACCATGCTGCGGTTGACGGGATCCTGGGCGATGTGACTGATGAACTGGCCGTCGATCTTCAGGAAGTCCACCGGCAGAGTCTTCAGGTAGACGAACGATGAC
>JBOIAH010000061.1:0-2357 GCA_050739055.1 Steroidobacteraceae bacterium
GACGTGACGACGTCCGCGGATTCGATGATCTTGGGACGGACCTCGATCGTGCGGCCGGCGGCGGTCGATACTCGCTCTAGTCGGTTGGAAAGTCCGCCGACACGTTCCGGCGCAGGTTGTCGACCAGGGCCTGTCCCAGCGGGTCGGACATTGGATTCACCTGCGGCGCCGGTGGCGCCTGGCTGACGCTCGGCTGCGGCGCTGGCTGCACCTGGTTCTGCGGGCTCGCCGGCGAAGCCGCGGTAGACGGCCTCGGAGATACGACCCTCAGTGCGGGCCTGTTCGAGTGCTTTGGTTGCTTGCTCACGGACCCTAGTGTAGTCGAGGCGCGGCAGCTCGTCCAGATTTATGAGACGCTGCCCGGCCTTCCCGCGGCTGTTGTCGATGACCCTGACACGCACCCGAGGGTCGTCCGCGTAGTGCGCGGCGATCTGGCGGATGGCCTCGTTTGCCCCGACGTGCGTGTTGACGTGCTCGTTGATCGGTACCGTGCGCCCGGACCCGAACTCGCCCTCCTGGCGCTTCGCGCGTTTGAGGGCGCCATTGGTAAGGGACTCGACCGGCTCGCGGTGGACGTAGGTAATCTCCACGTGCTTGCCGGCGGAGAGGGCCTGGTCGATCTTCTGGATGGCGCTGCGCGCCCCGTTCATGTTCGTGTCGTAGATCATCTGCGCGCGCGCGGCGAGCGTGCCCAGCACGTTGCGGATGGCAGACGACTTGCCCGCCCCCGTTCCGCCGGCTGTCCACAGCACCATCGGTTCCTCGCCTGGCCCGGGCGCCTGGGCGAGCTTCTCCGCGTAGAGGCGCTTGATGAACCAGGAGGCCGGCTCGTGCACGGCCTGCGAGATGGTCCGGTCCTTCATGTAGTCGGGCGAGAGCTCGCGTGCCGTGTCGACGCTGAGCACCTTCCCGCCTTCCGAGTCCTTGAGCTTCGCGTAGCGTTCCTTCATCCCCTCGTAGTCACGCGCGACCGCGCGCGCGAACCGCGCCTCAATGCCACGCTGCGCGGGCGTGAGGTTCGGGTTGCGCGGGATGGCCGCCTCGGGCGCCTCGTTTGCGAGGCGCTCCTTGATGGCCTCACGGATGACTGCGCCGCCGATCCTGCTGCCCGCGTCATCGAACGAGGCGTAGCCGCGCTCGGCGAGCGCCGCGTGCAGGTCCGCCATCGGCAAGCGCAGCACCGGCTCGGCCGCTGGCGCTACCGTCTCCGGGATCGAGTACACGACGCCGCCGCGGCTCTCCTCGCGCCCGATGCGCGTCTCGGGGGCGAAGGTGCGGCCCTCGTTGTAGGCGGTGTATGGCCCAGGTGGCTCGCCGTGAGCGACGCTGTAGACGTCGACGTACTGCGGCGCGGCATTGCGGCCGGCCGGCTGCGGACGGTCGGGGTCCTCAAGGCGTGCGAGATGCGCGGCGACCGCGTCGGCGTTGCCGGCGTTACGGTTCCCCAAGCCGATCGAGGTGCCGGCGCGCATCACGAGGAACGGTTCGCCTACCTGCCGTGGTGGCTCACCCGTGCGCTCGTCGACCGGGGCTGCCTCGACTGGACGTGGCGCCTGCGGCTCGGTGGGCTTCTCGCCACGCATGCGGGCCGCGAGCGCCTCCTCGAGCCCGGCTGCGCGTGCCTGCTCGGCCTCGAAGCCACCCTCCTTGAGCGCGTTCGCGAGGAGAGTCTCGGCGCCCGAGAGATCGGGCTCGGACCGGCGCGCGAAGGTTGCTGCATCGAGGCCGCTCCCCGCGACGTCGACGGGCCGCCCCTGGAGGAGCTGCGCGGTTGCGGTTTCCAGTGCCGCCTGGTGCGCAGCGGCCGAAGGCGGGTCGACCGGGACGCCAGGAGCTGAGGCGCGGTCGGCTGCGGCGAGACTCAGCGTCAAACCCGCATCCTCCGCCCCTGGCGCCTCGCGGCCGGCGCGCACGTTGAGCGCCCGTATCCTCGCAGGGGCGGCGCGCTGGGGCGCTCCTGGGGCCTGTAGGTGCGCCAGGGCGCCAAACCCGCCGCCGAGAAGGAAGTCCGTGAACATGCTCGTGCCGTCCCAGACCTTCTGCTGTTCGGCCATCTGCGGGTAGCCGGCGGCCTCGAGCACGGCGTGATCGGCGTAGCGCGTGGCGAGCCCGAATCCGACGTTGCCCGCCGCCCCGGTCGCGATGCGCATGAGGGCGCCCGCCCCGTACCCGGCCGGCAGAAGCATCCCCGCCCCCGCTCCGGCCCCCGCGATGCCCGCTTCCGCGAGCGCAGGCCCCGCCTCGACCCCCTGCTCGCGCAGCGCATGGTAGCGGGAAGCCGCCTCGCTCGTTCCAAGGAAGGCCGCACCAGTCAAGGGGCCACCGGCGAGTGTCCCGAGGCCCGCGCGGTAGAGCCC
>JBOIAH010000062.1:0-1578 GCA_050739055.1 Steroidobacteraceae bacterium
GTCGCGCTCGATCATGGTCGACACCGCGCCGCAGCGCAGCACGGCGGTTGCATACAGCTCCCAGACCGGATCGGGCACTTTGGTGTCGTGGGTGTCGACCAGGTAGTCGCCGTGGTTTTCGTGCCCGGCGAGATGGATCTGCTGCACGCGCTCGGGCGGTATCGCATTGAGGTAATCCAGCGGATCGAACTCGTGGTTCACCGCACTCACGTAGATGTTGTTGACGTCGAGGAGAATCAGGCAATCGGCGCGGGCGGCGATCTCGCGCACAAACTCCCACTCGGTGAGCGGGGAATCGCGGAAAGTGACGTAACTGGAGACGTTCTCCAGCAGGATCCGCCGCTCGAGTATGTCCTGCACGGTGCGCACCCGGGAAACCACGTGTTCGAGCGCTGCTTCCGTGTAGGGCAGCGGCAGCAGGTCATGGGTGTTGCGGCCGGCGATGCCGGTCCAGCACAGGTGATCGGACACCCATTCGGGCTCGACACGCGCCGCCAGCGCCTTCACCTGCGCCAGGTACTCGCGGTTGAGCGGCGCGGTGCTGCCGATCGAGAGCGACACCCCGTGCATCGCCAGCGGGTAGCGTTCACGGATGCGCATGAGGTAGTCGAGCGGCTTGCCGCCCGGCACCAGGTAGTTCTCGGTGAGCACTTCGAACCAGTCGACCGGCGGGTGGTCCGCGAGGACCGCCTCGTAGTGATCGACCCGAAGGCCAAGACCGAAACCCAGCGAGGGGCGGGTCAGCATTGCTTCAATTCTCCCGCGGCGCGCCGATTGTAGCGCGTAGCTCATACAGTAGACCGGGCGACGCACTACTGGATTGCCAGCGGCCCCTGCGGCGACGGCTCAGGTGCCCCGGGAGTGGGTGCAAATCCATTACAATGGTTTCGCCCGCGCCTGCCTGCCGCGCTCCTCGACGTATCTGAAGCTGGGTGACGGAATGACCGACGCCTCCGGTGACGCCATCCTCGTGCGTGGCGCGCGCCAGAACAATCTGAAGAATCTCGATCTCGACATCCCGCTCAACGAGCTCGTCGTGGTCACCGGCGTGTCCGGCTCGGGCAAGTCATCGCTGGTGTTCGACACCTTGTACGCGGAAGGCCAGCGCCGCTACGTCGAGACCTTCTCGCCCTACGCGCGCCAGTTCCTCGACCGCATGGACAAGCCGCAGGTCGACTCGATCGCGGGCATCCCGCCGGCGATCGCCATCGACCAGACCAACCCGGTGCGCACCTCGCGCTCCACCGTGGGCACGATGACCGAGCTCAACGATCACCTGAAGCTGCTGTTCGCGCGCGCCGCGGTGCTTTACTGCCGGCGCTGCGGGGAGCCGGTGCGGCGCGACACGCCCGAAGGCATCTACGCCGACGTGCTGTCGCGCGCCCGCGCGGCCGCCGAGCCGCGTCTGCTGGTGAGCTTTCCGGTGCCGGTACCGGCGAGCTTCAGCGAGGCCGAGGTGCGCGAGCTGCTCGCGCGGCAGGGCTACACGCGCTTTCTGGAAGCGGAGGCCGGCACGCCGCGGGCGCCGCTGCCGGCGGGCGCGGCGGGGGCGGCACGGGGCAAGCCCGGCAGGAAAGG
>JBOIAH010000063.1:0-3628 GCA_050739055.1 Steroidobacteraceae bacterium
CGCCAGGCCGGTTCCGGGATCGAAGGCCGTGGCGTCGACACCGCCCCCGATGGGCGCAGTGCCCAGCAGGTGGCCGGACTTGCCGTCCACCACCGCCATCACCTTGTTATCGCAGCCCGCAAACAGCCGCTCGCGCGCCGCATCGAGCGCCAGCCCGGACGGGGACTCACACCCGGCGATGGGCCACACCGACACGACGGTGAGCTTGTGCGGATCAAGGACCGCGAGACTGCTCTGGTCCTCGAGGTTCACGTAGATGCGCCCCTTGCCGTCGGAGGTGGCGAACTCCGGCTTCGCGTTGAGCGGGATGGTGCCGATGACCTCCTCGGTCCTCGCATCGATGGCGGTCGCGTTGCGTCCGTGCCCGTTGAAGGCGAACACGCGCTGCGTCGCCGGGTCGTACAGGATGGCGTCGGGACCCTCACCCGTCGTCTTGATCTCCTTGAGGCGCGCCAATGACTTCAGGTCGAACACCACGACGGTGTTGGCCCGACCGGCGCTGATGTATCCCCGGCCGAGCTCCGGCGCGATTGCGATGCCGTGCACGCCCGGCGTGTCGGGGATTTCGCCGACTACGGCGAGCTTGTCGGTATCGATGACCAGCACGCGCGTGCTGTGCGACACGAACAGCCGGTGGCCGCCCTGCTCGAAGGCGAGGTAGTCCCAGCCCTCGTCCCCGGGCAGGGCCATCTGGTGCGCAATGCGGTAGTGCGGTTCGGCTTGCGCGTGGGCCGCGGCGAGCGGCGCGAGGCAGGTGAGCCACAGCAGCCGTGAGAGCGCGTACTTCATGTGAGGCACTCCGTCAGTGAATCAATCGCGCGCACAGGTCGAGCAGCGGCCCGGGCAGCACCCCGAGCGCCAGGACCGCGGCGGCGTTGAGGCCGAGCGCAACGCGCACCCCCGCGGAGCGGGCCGTGGCCGGCAGCTCTCCCGCCGGGGGGTCGAAATACATGAGCTTGATGACCCGCAGGTAGTAGTACGCGCCCACGACCGACATCGCCGCCGAGAGCACCACCAGCCACAGGTGGTCGGTCTCCCACAGCACCTGGAAGATGCGCAGCTTCGCCCAGAATCCGACGAACGGCGGCACGCCCGCGGTCGAGAACATGAGCACCATCATGGCAAGCGCCAGCAGCGGATCGCGCTGATGCAGGCCCCGGTAGTCATCGAGCCGGTCCGCCTCGAAGCCCTTGCGGCTGGCGAGCAGGATCACGCCGAAGGAGCCGAGCGCCACCAGCACGTACACCAGCGTGTAGTACAGCGCGGCGCTGTAGCCATCGGGCGTGCCGGCGACGAAGCCCAGCACGATGAACCCGACGTTGGCGATGGTCGAGTAGGCGAGCATGCGCTTGAGGTTGGTCTGCACGATTGCCACGACGTTGCCGACGATCAACGTCAGCACCGCGAGCGCCGCCAGCATCCGCGACCACTCGTCCACGGCGCCGCCCAGGCCGTACGCCAGCAGGCGCAGAGCGAGCGCGAAGTAGGCGAGCTTGGGCGCGGTACCGATGAACAGGGTCACGCTGGTGGGCGCGCCCTCGTACACGTCGGGCAGCCACATGTGAAACGGCACGGCGCCGAGCTTGAAAGCCACCGCCACTACGATGAAGCCGAGCCCCAGGATCACGCCCGGGTGGAGCGGCGCGTGCAGCCGCGCGGCGATTTCCCCGAGATTCAGCGTGCCGGTCAGCCCGTAGATGAGCGACATGCCGTACAGTAGCGCCCCCGAGGCTATCGCCCCGAGCACGAAGTACTTCATGGCTGACTCGGCCGAGATGCCCGAATCGCGGTCGAAGGCCACCAGGGAGTACACCGACAGCGCCAGCAGCTCCACGCCGAGGTACACCGTGAGCAGGCTGTTCGCCGACACCAGCACGAAGATCCCCAGCAGCGCCGTGAGGGCCAGCACGTAGTACTCGCCGCGCAGCATGCTGCGGTTCTCGAGGTAGGCGCGCGAATACAGCAGCGCCACCGCGACGCTGAGGAAGCCGGCGAGCTTGAGGACGAAACCGAGCTGGTCGGCGACGTACATGCCATCGAACAGCACGACACGGTGCGCGACCTGGCCGTACTGCACCGTGAGCGCCGCCCCGAGCGCGAGCGCCAGCAGCGTCAGGGTGGAAGTCAGGCCGCGGCGCCGCTCGCCGGCGAACACGTCCACCAGCAAGATGACGCACAGGGCGGCGACCAGCCAGATCTCGGCGATCGCCGGGGCAACGCTGGCTGAGCTCATGAGCGTGTCGGACATGGGCGGCATCACTTACAGCTTGGTGGCGATCGCCTGGGTCACCAGGTGCTGGATGGAGGGCTGCATGACTTTCAGGAGCGGCGCGGGCCACACGCCGACGATCAGCACCGCGAGCGCGAGCGCCCCGAGCACGATGAACTCGCGCCCGTTCAGGTCCTCAAGTGCCGCGACCCGCGGATTGGCGATCGCGCCGAACACCACGCGCTTCACGAGCCACAACGTGTAGCAGGCGCCCAGGATCAGCGTGACGGCCGCCAGCGCCGCGTACCACAAGCTCGCCTTGAAGCTCGCGATGATCACCAGGAACTCCCCCACGAAACCCGAGGTTCCCGGCAGCCCGGTGTTGGCGAGCGCAAACAGCACCATGAAGGTCGCGAACACCGGCATGGTGTTCACTATTCCGCCGTAGTCGGCGATCTGGCGACTGTGCATCCGGTCGTACAGCACCCCGACGCACAGGAACAGGGCGCCCGAGATCAGGCCGTGCGAGACCATCTGGACCATCGCGCCATCCAGGCCCATGCCGGCGCCCTGCACGCTGCCGGTGCTGCGCACGATCTCGTAGATCACGAAGGCGCCGAGGGTCACGAAGCCCATGTGCGCGATCGAGGAATAGGCGATCAGCTTCTTCATGTCCTGCTGCATGAGCGCGACGAAGCCGATGTAGATCACCGCGATCAGCGATAGCGCGATCACCAGCAGGTCCAGCTCACGGCTCGCGTCCGGGGCGACGGGTAAGCTGAAGCGCAGAAAACCGTAGCCGCCCATCTTCAGCATGATGGCGGCGAGAATCACCGAGCCGCCGGTAGGGGCTTCGACGTGCGCGTCCGACAGCCAGGTGTGCACCGGGAACATCGGCACCTTCACGGCGAAGGCGAGCAGCAACGCGAGAAAGATCCAGCGCTGCTCGATGAGTGTGAGGGGGAGTGCCTGCAGGCTCGCGATCGAGTAGTCGCCCGCCTGCACGTACATGTAGATGAGCGCGGCGAGCATGAACACCGAGCCGAGGAACGTGTAGAGGAAGAACTTGATGGTGGCGTAGACGCGCCGCGGACCGCCCCAGATACCGATGATGAGGAACATCGGAATCAGCATCGCCTCCCAGAAGAAGTAGAACAGCAGCGCGTCGCTCGCCGAGAACACGCCGATCATCAGCCCTTCCATGATGAGGAACGCGGCGAAGTACTGCGCCGGTCGGCTCTCGATCACGGTCCAGCCGGCGATCACCACCGGCACGGTCATGAAGGCGGTGAGCACGATCAGCGGCAGCGAGATGCCGTCCACGCCGAGCGCGTAGTAAGCCTGGAAGCGCGGGATCCACGGCAGCTTTTCCACGAACTGCAGGGCCGCGGTGCCGGTGTCGAAGTGCCTCCACAGCGG
>JBOIAH010000064.1:0-1417 GCA_050739055.1 Steroidobacteraceae bacterium
CTGCCCGCCACGTTGCTGATGTAGCCGGCGTCGTGCTCGGCCCAGCCCACGAGGCGTATCGCGGCACTCGAGGCGAGCGGTATGTTGACGAAGCCCTCGGCTTCCCAGCCGGTGCCGCCATGGTCGACCGAGTTGCCCTGCACGTCGTAGCCGGCAGAGAACCTGGTCGGGTCCGGCTTGTTGCTGATGATGCGAATGGTGCCGGACTCGGAGCTCGCCCCGAACAACGTGCCCTGCGGGCCTTCCAGCACCTCGATGCGCTGGATGTCGTAGAGGTGCACGTCGACCGTGCCGTCGATGGTCGTCACCGGCATTTCGTCGAGGTAGGTGCCGACGCTCGGCTGCGAGCCGGAGTGATTGCCGTCGCCGCCGCTCACCACGCCGCGGATGTAGACATGGGAGCTGCCCGGCTCGCCGTTGCCACCCTCGCCCTGAGCGCGTACGTAGGAGACGCTGGGGGAGTACTTCACATAGTCGTCGAGGTTGACGATCCCGAGCTCGTCGAGCCTCTTGTTGTCGAACACCTGCACGCTGATGGGCACGTTCTGCAGGTTCTCGGTGCGCTTCTCCGCCGTTACGACCACCTCCTGCAGCCCCTCCGTGCCGGTGCTGGCCTGGTCGGCCGCATACACCGCCGGCGCCGCCGCCAGTAGCGTGGCGGCAACAGGGATGCTCCTCCGCAGCACCGCGCGTTGGCCGGTTGCCTGTACACGCGCCAATTTTCGCTTCCGACTACGTGTCATTGCTGGCCCTCTTCTCTGAATGGGTTTGTGGTAATCACGCAGCTTCCCTTGAGCCGCAAGCCTACGCGAAGCGAATCGATTTTCAAAATGAGGCGGGTACTGCCGGATAGGCATCGAGCACCGGCCCGAGTGCCGCCCTGAGCGGCCCGAGCCACGGCTCGTAGTGTCGCCAGTGTTCAAGGGCTTCGCGGAAGATGGGTTGTCGAACCTGCTCGGAGCTCGCGGTGCGTACCGCGCGCTCGTTCTCGTAGAACTTCAGGCACGCCGGCTCGAACGGCAGCCCGCAGTGCGCCAGCAGGCCCCTCACCTGCGCTTCGGTGTCGTCGATCATCCCTTCGTAGAGCACCCGGTGCACGCGCCCGGGGAGCATCGCGTCGAAGTGCGCCATGAGGGCGACGTAGTCGCGGTAGTAGCGGCCGAGGTCCTCGAGTGCGTAGCAGAAGCTCTGGCCGCGCGCGAAGTGCTGCTTGAAGCACGAGAAGCAGCAGCCGAGCGGGTGGCGGCGCGCGTCGATGATCTTCGCGTTCGGCAGGATCAGTTGAATGAGGCCGACATACAGCCAGTTGTTGGGCATCTTGTCGACGAACCGGGGGGCGGCGCTGCGGCGCAGGATCCGCGTGCGCTCGAGATAGCGCTCGCCGAGCTCGGTCAGCTCCGCACGGGCCAGCGCGGCG
>JBOIAH010000065.1:0-2530 GCA_050739055.1 Steroidobacteraceae bacterium
CCGCTCATGAACGCCAGCAGCGCCGAGCGCGCCTCCATCGCATCGCGATAGCCAAGCTCGATCAGCGCGCGCGTGTAGCCGCACTCGAACGTGAGGTAGCTCGCCAGCTGAAAACCGGAGGCGTCGCGTCCGCCGATCACCCGCAGCAGGGCGCGCAGGCCGCGCGGCATCTGCCCGACGTGGCGGGCCGCGATCTCGCGCGGGTCGACGCTCGGCGCGAGCATCAGTGTCTCCACGTGCCGCTCCCCGCGGGTCGCCTGCGGCGCGTTCTGCACCAGCGTGTTGATGCGCTCGAGCTGCTCCAGGTCCCCGTAGATCTGATCGGTGAACAGGGTATCGAGCATGTAACCGAAGATCTCCCCCGGCGTCGGCATGGCCGGCTGCAGGCGATCGACCGTGACGCCGGCGGCGCGCCGGGCGCGCACGCCGATGATCAGCAGCCGATCGGCGCCCAGGTGGATCGCGGGGCTCAGGGGGTTCAGCTGGCGCATCGCACCGTCGCCGAAGAACTCGTCGCCGATCTTCATGGGCGGGAACAGCAGCGGGATGGCGGCGCTCGCCATCAGGTGATCCAGGCTGAACTCGCAACGGCGCCCGACCCGCAGCGCACGCGACCAGTCGCCGATGGAATCGATCCCGTCGTAGAACGCGACCGAGTAGCCGCTGACGTAACTGGTGGCGCACAGCGCGAACGCCCGCAGGTGGCCGCGGGCGATGCTGCGGCGGATGCCGCTGCAGTCGACGTGCACGCCGAGCAGCTCGCGCAGCGGCGTGTTGTCCAGGATTGCCTTGGGAGGCGCGAGCACCAGCCCTCCCGAGACCAGCGCCAGCACCCAGTGAGCGCCGGCGCGCAGCATGTGCGGAGCGTCGACGTGAAAGACCTGGCTCGAGCGGAAGTTGGCCCAGACGCGCTCCAGCCCCGCGACCGCACGCCGCCAGCGATGCGCCTCGGCGGCCAACACGCTGGCCGCGACCGCTCCGGCGGAGGTTCCGACGATCACCTGAAACGGATTGCGTGCGCCGGGCAACAGCTCCGCGAGGGCCAGCAGCACCCCGACCTGGTACGCCGAGCGCGCGCCGCCGCCCGTCAGCACCAACCCGACGGTTGGCCGGGGAGCGGAGCGGTACGCGGAGTCGCTGAAGCCGTCCATAGGTGATCCGGCAGTGTAACCTTGATCGCCTGAACGAACGGTGATGACGCGTCCGCCCGGTACGGGCTCAATCAGGCGTCAGGGTCAGAGTGTGCTGCGCCGGACCAGGCAGGAACGGCAGCGTCTCACCGCGCGCCCATTGCAGGAATCCGGCGCGGTAGTAGGGCGACAGCGGATGTCCGCTCTGCCCGCCCGGCATGTGGAAGTAGCCTTGGGCTTCATGGCCCGGGGAGACCGCGAAGCGCTCCGAGGCGCCGAACGCGCCGTCCTGCACGCGCGGCATGTCATGATCGCCGGGAAGCTCGAGCACCGCCATGTCGAGGAGGGGCGCCAGCCACGGAAGCGCCCCCGACAGCGGATGGCGGATGCGCACCACGTTGCGCGCTCCCCAGGTGCACTGCGCCAGCGCGGGGCAGCTCCTGCCAAGCTCCGCGAGGGTGGCATCCAGCTGCGCGCGCAGAAACGCCGGCCAGCCGGCATAGTCCCTAGCGAGCAGGTGCAGCGGCTGCTCGGTCACCAGCCGCCACAACGGCGCCTCGAACTGCGGCGGCGGCGCCGCGTGCTCGTCCGCCGGGATCTGCAGCGCCCCGAGCAGCATGCTCCACACCGCCGCCTGGGTGCGATCGTGATAAGCACGCACCAGGCGGTAACCGACCGAGCCGACGTCCGCGCGTGCGTCCCACTGCGCGATGAGGCGGCGAAACTCGGCGCGCTGTGGATGATCGCGCTCGGCGTCCGCGTCGATGACCCGCAGCAGCAGCTCGCGCCAGCGCGTGAGGAACACGGCGCGGTCATCGAGCTGGATGCGCAGCATGTCGGCAGGCGTGACTCCCGCGTGCAGCGCCAGCAGGTCATCGCGGATCTGCTGCTGGCGCGCTCCAAGATCGTAGTGCGCGCCGAGCGCGGTATCCGCCCCGCCGATCAGCGCCGCTTCGCTCGCCTCGGCCGTCACGAGTGCGTTGGCGCTCCAGATGCGCCCGAGCGGCGGATCGATCAGGCGCGGGTGGTTCGCGGCCGTGGTCCAGGGGACGCCGCCCAGCACGCGCCCCGCTCCCGTCCCGGCCGGGAGGCGGCCGAGAAGGGTCCAGCCGATATGGCCGTCGCGATCTCCCACCACCAGGTTCTGGTGCGGAACGCCCACCTCGGGGGCGAGCTGCAGCGCCGCGGCCACCGAAGTCGCCCGCTCCAGAGCGATGAGGTTCAGGTTGGTCGCCGCGGGCAGTTGGGCAAGCCAGGCGCCAAACCAACAGCTACGCCGCTGCGGCGCGGCGCGCAGCAGCACGCCCGCCGCAGAGGACTTCACCTCCAGCTGGTAGGGCGCCGCACCGCGCACCCGGATCTCCTCGCGCACCACCGACAGCGGCACCTTGCCGGACGGG
>JBOIAH010000066.1:0-1949 GCA_050739055.1 Steroidobacteraceae bacterium
CTATCCGGGCACGGCTGTCGATCACCACCGGAAAGACATTGTTCAGCGCCGCCACAATAATCGACGCGGCGATCACCGACTCCGTCAGCCGACTCGGCAATCGCACCACGTCCAACGCCGCCAAGGAGAGAGTGATGGAGTGCGCCAAGGTGAAGGCCGTCACGACCTTGAGGATGCTCATGAAAGCCGGCCGGGCGCGCGGCACCGGCTCCCAGCGCCCGCTTGTTCGCAACAGTACCGCCGGGAGCAGCAGCGACAGCAAAAACAGCAGGTGATCGATGCCGCTCCAGATGTGCCAGATTCCCGCCTGCAGGTACTCAACGAAGGCGCGCCACCGGGAGGGCGCATAGACTGCAAAGGCCGCCTGCACGTTCTGACCTCCCAGAACGCCCGTCTGCCCAAGGTGACCGGCCGTCAACGTCAGCAACCCGCGATGCGAGGGATCAATGTCGTCCAACAGCGTGTAACGAATGCGCAGTTGCCTGATCTCCACCGGGCAATGGGCCGAGAATGGCAACCAGGCGTAACTGCCGTCGACACGGTCATTGACCTGCAACCCCCGAAAGGTCAGTTGGCAGGCATTGTCTTGCGCAGAGAGGGAAAGATGCTGCTCAACGTACTGCACCAGCCGTGGTTCGCTTTCGCGCAGCTCCCCCCAGGTGACCTTACCGTCCCGATTGGCATCGACCCCTATCGCAAGCTCCACATCCCGCACCGCCAGTTCCAGGGAGCCGGTGATGTCCTGACCCTGCACATGCGCGGTGAGGAAGCCATTGCTGGCGATGTGCGCCTGGGCCGTTGAGCCCAGCAGCAGCGTCATCAGCAGGCCCCAAGGGCGATTCATGGGGCCCCGCCACGATAGGGGTTCAGTCGCGCGTCCTCGAGTCCCTGCTGCTGCAGGAACTGCCGGGCGGGCTGTCCGGCCCGCAGCTCGTGAGCGGCCTGCGCTGCGCGCAGCAGAATCAGGACATCGTCGGGCTCGCGCTGCACCTGCCAATCCTCTTGCGCGGCCGTCAACGCGGCGCTCGGCCGCGGGTCGACGTCCAGAAGGAAGCGGGCCTGCTCGCGTCGATGCACGGCATCCCCGCGCTGCTGCTCGACGTCAAAAGCGCTCGACAACAGCGCCTGTGCCTGGGCACCGGCACCATCGTGCAGCATTCGGTGCGCGATCACGATGCGCAGCAACATGGGCTCCCTGGACTCGTAGCCCGCCAGCAGCTGCAGCGTCTCGGCGGCGCGCCCGTGCCGCAGCAGCAGATCCGCGCAGGCGGTGCGCATGTAGAAGTCCTCGGGCGCCACTTGCAGTCCTTCGCGCAGCCAGTGTTCGGCGGCCGGGTCGTCGCCCAGGCGTTCGGCCATCTCGCCCAGCTCGGAGTAGCGCCACGCGCGCGCCTCGGGGGGAAACGATTGCTGCGGTAAGGATGCGACCGCGGCGTAGGCGCTTTGCAGGTGGCCGGTGAGGCCGAGCAGACTCTGCGTACACAGGCTCGCGATCGCAGGATCCGCGGTTGCCGCGAGGTGTTGACAGGACACCAGCGCTTCGGGGTAGCGCCCGAGGACACGCAGCACCGTCGCCCGGGTGAGCCAGGCCTGCGCGTCATCGGGCCGCGCTCGCAGCGCCTGGTCCAGCTCCGTGAGCGCGGCGTCGAATGAGTGGCGACTTTGCAGAATGGTCGCGTGCAGCACCAGCACCTGGGGGAGGACGGGCGAGTGGTGCATCCAGGGCGTCAGGATCGCCTCGGCATACCCTAAGTAACGCAGATCCCCCGTCGCGCGCGCCCGCGCGATGTAAAACTGCGCAAGTGGCAAGGCAATATCGAGTCGCGCCCGCGTGAGATCGCGCGTGGGAGAGCCCGTGTACCTGGCTCCCGCCGGGAGCTCGGCCAGCACCTGCGCATCGCTCCCCGGGATGTACGGGGACGCCCACGAGGGAGCCAGCTGCGCAACGG
>JBOIAH010000067.1:0-2710 GCA_050739055.1 Steroidobacteraceae bacterium
GGTCCATGAGGCCCGGCGACAGGCAGTCAGACGGCTCGAGCTTCAGCTCCTTGAGCCGCCCGCGCACCTCAGCCATGCGCGCCGGCGGAAAGCCCGACTCGATGATCGAGGAGACGAAAGCTGCGAATTCCGGGGCGGACCAGCCGCTGTCCTTCGACAGCTCGGTGTGCACGAAGTCGAAGCCGTAGAAGGGGTGGTTCTTGTTCTCGATGCGGCCGTACATGTGCGCGCCGCAACCGCTGCACGCGTAGCGCTGGATCGGCGCCTTCTCGTCGACGATCTTGAGCTTGTTGCCGTTCGCGGTGACGCTGAGCTTGTCGCGTCCGATGACCGCGACCATCGAGAACAACGCGTCCTTGGGTTTCCAGCACTTGCTGCAACCGCACACGTGGTTGAAGGCGGTGTTGCCCTTGAGGGTAACCGTCACGGGCGCCGAGCTGCACCTGCAGGTGAGCGTGCCGCCGGCGAAGTCTGTCTTGCCGGCCTTGACGCCGCCGTCGACGGCCGGATGAATTGCAGTAGCCATGATGTTCTCCTGGTTTCGCGATTAGCGTTCAGTTGCAGGCGCCGCGCACGCCCAAGCGCGGATTTGCGGCGCGGTCAGAAAGTGACCACCGAGCGGATCGACTCGCCCGGGTGCATGAGATCGAAGGCGTCGTTGATCGTGGCGAGCGGCATGACGTGGGTGATGAGGTCGTCGATGTTGATCTTCCGATCCATGTACCAGTCGACGATCTTCGGCACGTCGGTGCGTCCGCGGGCCCCCCCGAAGGCGGTGCCCTTCCACACGCGCCCCGTGACCAGCTGGAACGGCCGGGTCTTGATCTCCTGCCCGGCGCCGGCGACCCCGATGATGACCGACACGCCCCACCCACGGTGGCAGCATTCCAGCGCCTGGCGCATGAGATCCACGTTCCCCACGCACTCGAAGCTGTAGTCGGCCCCGCCGTCCGTCAGCGCCACCAGGTGCGGCACCAGGTCCCCGCCTACTTCCTTCGGGTTGACGAAGTGCGTCATCCCGAAGCGCTCGGCAAGAGCCTTGCGGCGCTGGTTGATGTCCACTCCGATGATCTTGTTCGACCCGGCCAGGCGCGCTCCCTGGATGACATTCAGGCCGATGCCGCCCAGGCCGAACACCACGACGTTCGCCCCGGGCTCGACTTTGGCGGTGTTCATGACCGCACCCAGGCCGGTGGTCACGCCGCAGCCAATGTAGCAGACCTTCTCAAAGGGCGCGTCCTCGCGGATCTTCGCGACCGCGATCTCCGGCAGCACGGTGTAGTTCGAGAATGTCGAGCAGCCCATATAGTGATGCACCATCTGGCTGCCCATTGAAAAGCGGCTGGTGCCGTCCGGCATGACGCCCTTGCCTTGCGTCGCACGGATGGCGGTACACAGGTTGGTCTTCCTCGACAGGCAGGACTTGCACTGCCGGCACTCGGGCGTGTAGAGCGGGATCACGTGGTCGCCCTTCTTGACCGAGGTCACTCCCGCGCCCACGTCTACCACGATGCCCGCGCCCTCGTGCCCGAAGATGACCGGGAACAACCCTTCCGGGTCGGCGCCCGAGCGCGTGAACTCGTCGGTGTGACACACGCCGCTTGCCCGGATCTCCACCAGCACTTCACCGGCCTTCGGGCCTCCGAGCTCCACCGTCACCACGTCAAGTGGCTTGCCGGCAGCGTACGCAATGGCAGCCTTGGTCTTCATGGCAGATCCCCGCTCTTTTTAAGGGCGCGCGCAGCGAGCGGGAGAGTTTACGCGCCTGACCGGCGAATGCCATCAGCGACTTGTCAGGAAGCGACCACCCTGAGCGACAATGGGGGCCAGCCCAAGGCATGTGCACGAGGCCCCCATGGCAGACACGGTGTTCAGCAAGATCATCCGCGGCCAGATTCCCTGTCACAGGGTCTACGAAGACGGACAGGTACTGGCATTCCTCGACATCAATCCTCTGAGCGCCGGGCACACGCTCGTGGTCCCCAAGGAGCCCGCGGAAACCCTGGATCGGCTCTCGGATGAGGCGGCGGCGGCACTCGGGCGCGTGCTACCGCGTATCTGCCGCGCGGTGGTGGCGGTCACGGGGATCAGGGAATACAACGTGCTCGAGAACAACGGCAGCGGAGCGCACCAGGCGATCGCGCACGTGCATTTTCACATCATCCCCAAACCGAACTCGCGCGAAGGGCTCGGGATCGGCTGGCCAATGACGAGCCTCGATTCCAAGGCGGGAGCGGCGCTCGCCGCCAGGATCGCGGCCGCGATTTCCTGAGGGTCCACACTCACTCCGATCGTCCTGCGCCCTGACCGGGCTGCGGTCGGGCTCCGCCGCGAGCTGAAACCTTCCGTGTCCGGGGAGGCTCCAATTGCGGATGAGCTCACGGGCCGCCGCGCCGCGCGTCCTCGCACTCACGGGCGTGGCAGCCCTGCACGCCGGGGCGTTGCGCTTGCTGCTCGCCGTGACGCGCACGCAGCTCATACGCACTGCGGCAGAAAGCGCGCCGATCCTGGTCATGCTTCTGCAACCGCTCACGCCTCGGCGCCCTGCCTCGGCGTCCGAGGCCCGGCGCAGTGGGCGGGCGCGCGTGGCAATGCCGGCGCCGGAGCCGATCAGTCCTTTGGCCCCGCCTGCCGCCGCGCCAACCGCGCCTTCCATCGCCATCGACTCGGCAGCCGAGGCCGCGGAGGCGCCGCCCGGCAGGTTCAAGGC
>JBOIAH010000068.1:0-3653 GCA_050739055.1 Steroidobacteraceae bacterium
GCTGTGGTGGCTGCTGCGCTGGCTGGGGCATCCCGCGGCGGCGGTGCTCAACGGCGGCTTTGCCGCCTGGGAGCGCGCCGGCCTCCCGGTGAGCACGGCCGCGGCCGCGCGCGCGCCGCGTCACTTCACGGCCCGCCCCGCCGAGGCTCTGGTGGTCACGACGGACACGATCGCCGCGGCGCTGGCGGCCGGCACGCTGGCACGGGGGGAAGCGCTGCTCGTCGACGCGCGCAGCGCGGATCGCTTCGCCGGGGAGAACGAGACGCTCGACCCGGTGGCCGGGCACATCCACGGCGCGCGCAACCATCCGTTCGCGCGCAACCACGACGCGCAGGGCCGGTTCCTTGCCGCAGCGGAGCTGCGCCGCGCGTGGACCGAGACGCTGCGCGGCCGGCCGGCGGCGAGCGTGATTGCAATGTGCGGCTCGGGCGTGACCGCCTGTCACAACCTGCTCGCGCTCGAGGTCGCGGCCTTGAGCGGTGCGAAGCTCTACGCCGGCTCGTGGAGCGAGTGGATCCGCGACCCGGGGCACGCCGTGGCGCTTGGGTCCGAAACTACGTGACGAGACACTCTTGCTGGCCACGCAATTTTGATATAACGCGCCCCGTGGCTGCAGATCCCAAGAGCGCCCTCAACGGCACTCGCAAGTTCAATCCCGCGCAACCCTGGCGGATCGAGGACTCCCTTGACCTCTACAACGTGAGGGCCTGGGGCAAGGGCTACTTCTCAGTCAACGATGCCGGCCACGTGGTGGTCCGGCCGGACACCACCGCCGGACACGAGATCGATCTGTACGAGGTGGTCGAGGGCCTGCAGGCACGCGACCTCACGACGCCGGTAGTGGTGCGCTTCTCCGACATCCTGGCGCACCGTCTGAAGCGCATGCACGACGCATTCGCCTCGGCGATCACCGAGAACGACTATCGCAACCGCTATGCCGCGGTGTTTCCGATCAAGGTGAACCAGCAGCGCCTGGTCGTCGAGGAGGTGTACCGCTACGGCAGGGATTACGGTTTCGGACTCGAGGTCGGCTCGAAGCCCGAACTGCTCGCCGTGATGGCCATGACCGAGAACGCCCCCGAGCGCCTCATCATCTGCAACGGCTTCAAGGACGACAGCTACATCGAGGCGGTGACGATCGCCACCAAGCTCGGCCGTACCATCATTCCGGTCGTCGAGAATTTCGACGAGCTCGGGCTGATCCTCAAGCACGCGCGAGCCTACCAGGTGCACCCCCGCATCGGCGTGCGCGTGAAGCTCTTCAGCGAGGGCTCCGGGCGCTGGAGCGCGTCCGCCGGCGAGAAGTCGAAGTTCGGCCTGTTCATCACCGAGATCCTCGAGCTGTTCAAGGTGCTCCAGGGCCACGACATGCTCGACTGCCTGCAGCTGGTGCACTGCCACCCGGGCAGCCAGCTGCAGGACATCCGCCGCGTGAAGGACGCCATCAACGAGCTGGCGCATGTCTACGCGGAGCTGAAGCTGATGGGCGCGGGCCTGCAGTACATCGACGTGGGTGGGGGCCTGGGCGTCGACTACGACGGCAGCGGGACCAACTTCTCCTCGTCCATGAACTACACGCTCAACGAGTACGCGAGCGACGTGGTGTACCGCATCGCGAGCGTGTGCAAGGCGCGCGACATCCCGCACCCGATGATCGTGAGCGAATCCGGCCGCGCGGTGGCCGCCTATCACAGCGTGCTCATCTTCGACGCGCTCGGATCCTCGGCGCTGGACAAGTTCCACGTCACCGGACACGAGGCCGAGGATTACAGCGGCGCGGAGCAGCTGCCCCAGCCGGTGCTCGACCTGTTCGAGGCCTACCGCTCGGTGAGCGAGCGGCGCCTGGTCGAGTGCTATCACGACGCCCTCACCGCGCGCGAGCAGGTCCTGCAGATGTTCAACCTGGGGCTGCTGTCGCTCGAATTCCGCGGGCTCGCGGAGCGCCTGTACTGGGCGACCTGCGCGAAGATCCGTGACTCGTGCCGCAAGCTGGCGAACCTGCCCGAGGAGCTCGAGGACCTCGAGTCGATCCTCTCCGACACCTATTTCTGCAACTTCTCGGTGTTCCAGTCACTGCCCGACAGCTGGGCGATCGACCAGTTGTTCCCGATACTGCCGATCCACCGCCTGGACGAGCGCCCGACGCGCACCGCGGTACTCGCCGACATCACCTGCGACTCGGACGGCAAGATCGATCACTTCGTGTCGCTGCGCGACGTGAAGCGCACGCTGGAACTGCACGAGCTGCGCGACGGTGAGAAGTACTACCTGGCGGCGTTTCTGGTGGGCGCCTACCAGGAGACCCTCGGCGATCTGCACAACCTGTTCGGCGACACCCACGTAGTGCACGTGCGCCTGCACGACGAGGGCGGCTGGTGGATCGAGGAGATCGTCAAGGGCGACACCGCCAACAAGGTGCTGGAGTACATGGAGTACGACGTCGCCGAGCTGTACCCGGCGCTGGCCCGCGACTGCGAGCGCGCGATCCGCGATGGGCGCATGACGATCGCCGAGAGCCAGCAGCTCAAGCGCTTCTACGAGCGCGAGCTCGACGGATACGCGTACCTCGAGCCCGCGGGGGCGTGACGCATGCGGCGCACGGGCGCATGGGCACGCGTGGCTGCGCGGCGCGGCGGGCGAATGACGCCCCTGGGTTTGCGTCCCGGAAAGGCCGGGAGTAGCATCCTCAAGGCGTTCGTATCCGCCGTGGTTGAGTGCGCCTTGTTTGAATGTGTTGACTCCAATTCCCGCCCCGCGCCTCTCAACCGTGCGCGAACGCAGGTGCAGGCCGCCGGCCCAAGCGCTGCGCATTGACTGAAAAACTGCCGATCGTGTGCCTTGAAGCCTTGACCTGTTTGACTGTTCACGCGGTACATGCGACCGACGCTCAGCCGCCATCGCTGTCCGCATTTGCAAGAGAGACTTCCCAGTGACGACGATTTACGTGGGTAATCTGCCCTTCAACGCAACCGAGCAGGACGTGAAAACCCTGTTCGAACGCCATGGCAAGGTGGAATCGGTCAAGCTGATCAACGACCGCGAGACCGGCAAGCCGCGCGGCTTCGGGTTCGTCGATATGCCCCAGAGCGAGGCACAGGCCGCGATCCAGGCGCTGAACGGCTTCCAGATGAACGGCCGTCCGCTGCGCGTGAACGAAGCGCAGGAGCGCCCGCAACGTCCGCGCCAGGGCGGCGGCCCGTTCCGTCGCTGACGGTTGCGCGCTAAGGGAGTCAGACTGGAGAAACCCCGCCTCGCTGCGGGGTTTTTTTATTCGGCGGATGGCGTAACGTGATTTTCGCGAACCACCGGCGGGCGGCATTCGGCGCGTGTGCGCTCGTGGCGAGCGCCTGCGCGGCATTGGTGCCGGGGTGCACCACCACCAGCTCGCGCCAGACGACCACCCAGGCGCTCGAGCGCATCCTCGCCGGCGAGCAGCGCTCGGAAGCCGACCGGGCGCGCGATGTTTACCGGCATCCCAAGGCGACGCTGCTGTTCTTTGGCATACGCCCCGAGATGAGCGTGCTGGAGGTATGGCCGGAGCCCGGGTGGTATACGGAAGTGCTCGCACCGCTGCTGCGCGATCCGGGCAAGTACTACGCCGGGGTCATTGCGGACGATCCGGGCAGCAAGTACATCACCCGGCGCCTGGAAAG
>JBOIAH010000069.1:0-6226 GCA_050739055.1 Steroidobacteraceae bacterium
GGGGTGCACTGGCCGCAGGACTCGGCCATGTAGAAACGCGAGATGCGCTCGAGCACCCGCACCATGCAGGTGGTCTCGTCCATGACGATGGCCGCGCCGGTGCCGAGGGCCGAGCCGGCAGCCTTCACCGAGTCGTAGTCCATGTTGGTCCTGAGCATGGTCTCGCCCGGCACCACCGGCACCGACACGCCGCCGGGAATGACGGCCTTCAGCTTGCGGCCCGCGCGCACCCCGCCCGCGAGCTCGAGCAGATCCGCAAAGGGGACCCCGAGCGGCAGCTCGAAGTTGCCGGCCCGGTTCACATGGCCGGAGACGGAGTAGATCGCCGTGCCGCCGGAGTTCGCCGGCCCGAGGGAGGCGAACCACGCCGGACCCTTGCGCAGGATGGTCGGAACGGAGGCGAAGCTCAGGGTGTTGTTGATGGTGGTGGGGGCGCCGTACAGGCCGAAATTCGCCGGGAACGGCGGCTTGAAGCGCGGCTTGCCGGGCTTGCCTTCGAGCGAGTCGAGCAGCGCCGTCTCCTCGCCGCAGATGTAGGCGCCGGCGCCGACGAAGGTATGCAGGTCGAAGTCGACGCCCGAGCCCCGGATGTTCCTGCCGAGCAGGCCCGCCGCGTAACTTTCCGCCAGCGCCGCCTCGAAGCGCGGCACGGGCTCGCCGAGGAACTCGCCGCGGATGTAGTTGTAGGCCACGGTCGAGTTGGTGGCATAGCCGGCGATCGCCAGCCCCTCGATGAGGGCGTGTGGGTTGTAGCGCAGGATGTCGCGGTCGTGGCAGGTGCCGGGCTCGCTCTCATCCGAGTTGCACACCAGGTACTTCTGCACCGGGGAGTTGCGCGGCATGAAGCTCCACTTGGTGCCCGTGGGGAAGCCTGCGCCGCCGCGGCCGCGCAGGCCCGAGGCCTTCACCTGATCGATGATCTCTCCGCGCGGGGGTTTCTCTGCGAGCATCCGCTCCCACACCTGGTAGCCGCCGATGCTGCGGTAGGTGTCGAGCGTCCACGAGCGCGGCAGCTTCAACGGCTCGAACGCCGTGAGATTCATCGCCCCGGCGTATTTGTCCGCGACCGCGCTCACTTCAGCGCGTCCAGGATCTGATCGAGCCCCTCGGGCGTGAGGTGCTCGTGGAACACGTGGTCCACCATCATCATGGGCGCGCCGGTGCAGGCCGCGAGGCACTCCTCTTCCTGCTTGAGGAAGATGCGCCCATCGGGGGTGCTGTGGTTGACTTTTATGCCGAGCTTCTTCTGCGCATGCGCCAGCAGCTCCTCGCCGCCGTTCAGCATGCAGGAGATGTTGGTGCAGATGCTGACGTGATGGCGGCCGCAGGGGTGGGTCTCGAACATCGAGTAGAAGGCGGCGACCTCGTATACCTGGATCGGCGGCAGCCCGAGGTGCTCGGCGACCGCGTCCATGAGATCTGCGGTCAGGAAACCATGGTTCTGTTCCTGCGCCGCGCGCAACGCCGCGATGCACGCCGAGCGCTGCCGCCCGGGGGGAAACTTCGCCACCCAGTGGGCTATTTCCCTGCGGGTGTCCTCGGCCAGCAGCTGCAGCTTGCTCATGAGGGCCGTGCCGGCGACGCCGATACTGCTGCGCTCGTTGCTCACCGGTCGATCTCCCCGAACACGATGTCCTGCGAGCCGATCACCGCGACCACATCCGCGAGCATGTGCCCGCGGCACATCTCCTCGAGAGCTGCCAGGTGCGGGAAGCCCGGCGCGCGGCACTTGAGTCGATAGGGCTTGTTGGCGCCGTCGGAGACCAGGTAGATGCCGAACTCGCCCTTCGGCGCCTCGACCGCCGCATAGGTCTCGCCTTCGGGAACATCATAGCCTTCCGTGAAGAACTTAAAGTGATGGATGAGGGACTCCATGTCCTCTTTCATCTGCAGGCGTGTGGGCGGCCGCACCTTGCGGTCATCGATCATCACCGCGCCCGGATACGCGCGCAGCCACTCCACGCACTGGCGGATGATGCGGTTCGACTGGCGCATCTCCTCCACGCGCACCAGGTAGCGGTCGTAGCAGTCGCCGTTCACGCCGACCGGCACGTCGAAATCCATCCGCTCGTAGACTTCGTAGGGCTGCTTCTTGCGCAGGTCCCAGGCGATGCCGGAACCGCGCAGCATCGGTCCGGAAAAGCCGAGCTGCATGGCCCGCTCCGGGCTCACCACCCCGATGTTGACGGTGCGCTGCTTCCAGATGCGGTTGTCGGTGAGCAGTGCCTCGTAGTCGTCGATCGCCGCGGGGAACGCTTCCGTGAATGCCTGGATGAAGTCCAGCATGGTGCCGGCGCGCGCCTCGTTCATGCGCGCGACTTGCTTTTGCGGGTGCCATCTCGAAGGCTGGTACTTCGGCATCGAGTCAGGCAGGTCGCGGTACACACCGCCGGGGCGGTAGTAAGTGGCGTGCATGCGCGTGCCGGACACCGCTTCGTACACGTCCATCAGCTCCTCGCGCTGCTTGAAGCACAGCAGGAACACCGTCATGGCGCCGATGTCGAGACCGTGGGCGCCGAGCCACATGAGGTGATTCAGCACCCGCGTGATCTCATCGAACATGACGCGGATGTATTGCGCCCGCTCCGGCGGCTCGATCCCGAGCAGGCGTTCGATGGCGAGCACGTAGGCGTGCTCGTTGCACATCATCGACACGTAGTCGAGCCGGTCCATGTAGCCGATCGACTGGTTGAAGGGCTTGGACTCGGCGAGTTTCTCGGTGCCGCGGTGCAGGAGCCCGATGTGCGGATCGGCTTTCTGGATCACCTCACCGTCCATCTCCAGCACCAGCCGCAACACGCCGTGCGCCGCCGGGTGCTGCGGCCCGAAGTTCATGGTGTAGTTGCGGATCTCGGCGAGGGCGGCCATCAGCGCGGCACCTGGCTGTCCCGCAGTGCCGGCTCATAGCGGTGGTCGTGGCGGATCACCTTGGGCACCAGCACCCGCGGCGTGATGCTCACCGGCCGGTACACGACGCGGCGCTTGTCGGGGTCGTACTGCACCTCGACATTGCCGATGAGGGGAAAGTCCTTGCGGAACGGATGACCGATGAAGCCGTAGTCGGTGAGCAGGCGGCGCAGGTCCGGATGGCCGCGGAACAGGATGCCGAACAGGTCGAACGCCTCGCGCTCGAACCAGTTGGCGCTCGCCCACACGCCCACCACCGAATCGAGCAGCGGCTCGGCCGTATCAGGGCACTTCACCGTGAGGCGCAGGCGCTGGTTGTGGGTGATGGACAGGAGGTTGTAGACCACCGCGAACCGGCCCGGCGCGTCCGGATCCGGGGCGTCGCTGCGCGCCACCCTGCCGCGGCTGAATCCCGAGTGCGTGGCGCTCTCGGTCTGCCACTCGTCGCGCCCGAAATGCAGGTAATCCACACCGGCGAGATCCATCAGCATCTCGAACTTCAGCTCCGGCGCGTCGCGCAGTGCGCGGCACACGCCAAGCAGCGCGCCCGCGTCCGCCTCGTACGCCAGCTCGTGGGCGAGGGCGGGCACGCGCCGCACGCTGCCCGGCAGCTGCGCGTCCACCTTCAGGGCGAGTGCCTCGGTTTCGCTCAATGTCGTACGCTTATCTGGCGATCGTGCTGGTGCGCGCGATCTTCTTCTGCAGCTGGATGATGCCGTACACCAGTGCTTCGGCGGTCGGCGGGCAGCCGGGCACGTACACATCGACCGGCACGATACGGTCGCAGCCGCGCACCACGGCGTACGAATAATGGTAGTAGCCGCCGCCGTTTGCGCATGACCCCATCGAGATCACCCAGCGCGGCTCGGCCATCTGGTCATAGACCTTGCGCAGCGCGGGGGCCATCTTGTTGACCAGCGTGCCCGCCACGATCATGACGTCCGACTGGCGCGGACTCGGGCGGAATACCACCCCGAAGCGGTCAAGGTCATAGCGCGAGGCGCCGGCGTGCATCATCTCCACCGCACAGCAGGCGAGCCCGAAGGTCATCGGCCACAGCGACCCGGTGCGCGCCCAGTTGACGAGGTTGTCCACCTGGGTCGTGACAAAGCCCCGTTGCGCGAACCCCTCCGGGCCGTCGGCCTCTAGTCCCACTCGAGCGCCCCCTTGCGCCACTCGTAGATGAAGCCCACGACGAGGATGGCGAGGAAGATGCCCATGGCGGCGAGGCCCGCAAGTCCGATCCTGCCGAGCGCGACCGCCCAGGGAAACAGGAAGGCGATCTCCAGGTCGAACACGATGAACAGGATCGCGACCAGGTAGTAGCGCACGTCGAACTTCATGCGGCTGTCTTCGAAGGCCTCGAAGCCGCACTCGTAGGGTGAGAGCTTGGCGCGGTCACCGGGGAAGCGGGAGAAATAGCGCCCGATGCCTGTACCAAGCGCCAGCAGCAGCACCGCCAGCGCCGCGGCGACGACCAGGAAGATCAGGATGGGGAGGTAGTTGGACAGCATCGCACGAGTTGCGTAAAAAAGGCAGATCGATCCGCGACCTGCCCCCACAAGCGGACCGCATTGTAGCAGCGCGGTCGGAGTTTTGCCGACGGTCTAAGGCGGCTTCAGGCCCCGCGCGCCTCGCTTGAGGCCTCGAATGATGGTGCCGACGGGGAGATTCGAACTCCCACACCTTGCGGCGCTAGCCCCTCAAGCTAGTGTGTCTACCAATTCCACCACGTCGGCAACATTGAAATCCCGCGTTTGCGGGCGATCACTTCGGCGGCTGCGCCGGAGCCTGGGTGGCGGCACCGGGCGTCGCGGGAGCGGGCGCCCCGGCGGGTGCGGACACCGGTGCGGATGGTGGCGGGGCCGCCGGCGTGCCAGTGCCCGGAGCCGGAGGGGACTTCGGCTTGGTATCGGCGGCCTCTTCGAGAATCGACTTGGGCTGCCCGGTGGCGCGTGTCCCCATGTAGGCGAGCGCGAGGCTGTTGATCATGAAAATCGCGGCGAAGATCGCCGTGGCACGCGACAACGCCGTGGATGCGCCGCGCGCGCCAAACACCGTTCCCGACGCCCCTGCGCCGAAGCCCGCGCCCGCCTCCGCGCCTTTGCCGCGCTGAAGCAGCACGAGGCCGATGATGGCGAACGAGCACAACACCTGCACGACAGTCAAGACGGTATGCAACCACATCTGAAATACCCACTTAACCCGGCCGCGCGGCGGCCAGGATTGTCAGAAACTCATCCGCCTTGAGCGAGGCGCCGCCGATCAGGCCGCCGTCGACGTCCGGCATCGTGAACAGCTCGGCCGCATTGCCGGCCTTGACGCTGCCGCCGTACAGAATGCGCGTGACGGCGGCGATTCTAGCATCCCGGGCCGCGATCCGGGCGCGGATGAAGGAGTGCACGTCCTGCGCCTGCCCGGGTGTGGCGTTGCGGCCGGTGCCGATCGCCCACACCGGCTCGTACGCCACGACGCCCTGCTCCAGCGCCCCCGCGCCGCACAGCTCCAGCACCACCTCCAGCTGGCGCGCAACCACCTCGCGCGTGCGGCTCGCCTCGCGATCGGCGAGTTGCTCGCCGACGCACAGGATCGGAATGAGGCCCCTGGCGTGCGCCGCGGCGAACTTGCGCGCCACCAGCTGGTCGCTCTCGCGGTACAGCAGTCGCCGCTCCGAGTGTCCCACGATCACGTACTGACAACCGACGTCCCTGAGCATGGCGGCCGAGACTTCGCCCGTGAACGCGCCCTGTGCGTCCGCGCAGACATCCTGGGCGCCCAGATCGAACAGCGAATCGCGCAGCAGCCGCCCTGCTTCCTGCAGGTACACGAACGGCGGGCACACTACGCAGCTCGCCGCGGGGTCTGCGGGGCTGTGGGCCAATAGCTCCTCGATGAGGCGCGCATTTTCGGTGCGCGACCCGTGCATCTTCCAGTTACCGGCGACGATGGGGCGGCGCATGGACCGGTCAGCCGGCGGCGGCCTTGACGACGTCGGCGAGCTCGGTGGCGGCGGCGCGCGTCGCCCCCTCGTCCCTCCCCTCGACCATCACGCGGATCACCGGCTCGGTGCCCGACGGCCGCAGCACGACGCGGCCTTCACCCGCCATGTGCTTCTCGATGCGCGCCATCGCCTCCTGCACCGCGGGCACGCCGGCGGGGTCGAAGCGCTTTGCGACCTTCACGTTGAGCAGCACCTGCGGAAACTTCTGCATGCCGGAGGCCAGCTCGGCGAGCGACCGGCCGCTCTGCTTCATGACCGCCAGCACCTGCAGCGCGCTCACCAGTCCGTCCCCGGTCGTGGTCTTGTCCAGACAGAGAA
>JBOIAH010000070.1:0-1884 GCA_050739055.1 Steroidobacteraceae bacterium
GCTCTGGCAGGTACGTCGCCGCGGCCGGTGTCGTCGCGCCAGGCCAGTAGAGGTAAAACAGCGCCGACGTCTGCGGAGCGAGGACGATGGGCGGTAGCGCCTGCTGGACGTAAAGCGGGTTCGTCACCACGCTTGAGCTGCTGACGTTCCCCTCAACGGCGCCGTGGGTCAGCTCAATCACGTCCCCGATGTTGCCGATGACGGTCGCCGAGTTCGCGGGCCGAATGTTTCGCTGCCCGACGACGTGACGGACGTTTGCTGAGGCGGCAAGGGCGGTGAGCGCGCCGCAATAGACGGCGACGGCCGGAGCCGCGGTAGAGCCGGTGTTCGGGTTGACGATGTTGGCGGTCAGGTTCGTGCCGCCCGATGAGAAGCGGGGGATCAGGTCAACGTCGACGGCCAGTGCTGTCTGGACCCCGCCCGACGCAAAGGTGCCAGCGACCGCGGCGGTCAGGTTGGCATAGTCGATGTAGGTTCTGGGACCACCGGCTGGTGCGTTGTTCTGGACGATGATGAAGGGCGCCGTCGCCGAGTAGGCGGTACCGTAGGTCGGTACGATCGCGGTCTGCGCGTTGTTGACGACGAAATACGAGCCTTCGTCCGCGAGCGTGTGGGCCTTGCGCACCCGCGGCTGCGTGAACATGCCGCCATAGGTGTCGAGCCGCAGGTAGGCGTCGAGGGCGCCGGAGTCTGGATTGGCGACCGGGATGCCTCGGAAAGTGAGGCCCTTCAGCATGTATGACGAAGGAAGTGCCATGAGGTCAGCTCCTGGTTAGATCCATTCCTGAATGCCTGCGGTGCCACCGGTCGCGCTTGCGATGCCGTTGATGGCTCCGGCCGTGAAATCGTTTCGGTCCATGTTCCAGACATCGCCCGGATAGAGCGTCATGCCTGAGTAGAGGACGGCAGCTCCCCCCTTCAGGTTGAGCGAGAAGGCCTGGCCGCCGGTTGAGGTGTTGGTCAGCTTCAATCCCCTGCGCCCCGCGTTTGCCCCAAGCACGGCGCCCGACTTCACGCCGATATTCGCCGAGTCCGGATCGAGCGGCGCGAGCGGCTTGCCGTTGACCGCGTCGATGAGGTCTGACTGACGCGCCCCAGTGCTCGGGTCCGCGCTCGGCGCGAACGGGTTGATGTAGAGGATGCCATCAGGATCGACCAGGCCCGAGAGCAGCGCCTCGACTGGGAACGGCAGGACCGGGCTGACGATGCGCTCGCGCCCGGGCGCCGCGCCGCCCGCATCGACCGAGTGGACCTCGGTGACGGGCGCGCCGGTACCCTTGCGATCAAGCGCGCGGACTGAGCCCGGGCCCGTGCCCGGATTGAGGAGGACGTCGTCAGCCACGGGTCACCGACCGGGATCAGTCGATGATGAGCTTGAGCGCGCTCGCGGCGAACGACGGCGTGATGAGGTTCGCGATTACGAGCGGCGTGCACTTGATGATGTTGCCGGCGCCAACGCTCGACGTGTTGACCGGGTTCGCGTTGCCCGCGGTCGTCGAGAGCGAAATGACAGTGCCCGCCGCCGTGCCGACGTAGTAGACCGCGGCGGTGCCGTCCGAGAAGCCGGTCGGGAGCGTGCCGGTCGCGGAGTCCTGCACGACCACGCGATCGTTCACACTGAAGGCGGACCCCGGAACGGTGAGCAAACCCGGCGATGCGTTCGTGCAGGTGAACTCGAGCGCAGGACCTGCGGTGGGGCCGAGTACGCCGGAAGCGAACAGCACGCCAGCACCCGAGACGAGCGAGCCGATGCCGAAGAAAAAGACCGTGTCCCCGGTCGCTCCGCACTGGGGGAACGTGATCGCCGCAGCGTTCACGACCTGGGTCGGCTCGGTCGCACTCACTGTCCAGCCGCCCGTCGTGCGCGCGACCGCCTGGCGCGCG
>JBOIAH010000071.1:0-2506 GCA_050739055.1 Steroidobacteraceae bacterium
CCAAGGTGCTCGCCGAGCGCGAGAACGCCGCCGACCTGATGGGCGGCGTACCGCTTGCCGAGGAGGGCTCCCTCGCCCCGGTGCTGGTGGATGTCACGCAGAGCCAGATCACCGGCCTCAGCGCGACGGCGGCCGAGCGCGTGCTGGCCGCTCTCGAGAGCGTGGGCGAAGTGCGCAAGATCCAGGTACAGCGCGCCGGCTTCTGGGTGCTGAAATCCCCGGCGATTCCCTCGATGCTCATCGAGACGGCATACATCTCCAATCCGGCCGAGGAACGCCGCCTGCGCAACCCCGCTCAGCAGGCGCGCCTCGCGGACGCGATCTGCGGCGGCGTGCGCGGCTTCTTCGTGCACAACCCTCCGGACGGCACGCGCTTCAAGCAGGAGCGCCGCCTCGCCAGCGTTGCCGATGCGGCCTCTGGCAACACCCCGCCCGTCGCGGTGACGACGGCCAGCGCTACGCCCTGAACACCCGCGGTGCGATCTGGCGCCGTGCCCGATCGCCTGTACACTCACGCGCAAGGCGCCGCTGAAGCGGCGCGCGGGTCGCGCAGAAAGTCTCCATGCCCATCCGTGTTCTTCCCGGGGAACTCGTCGACCAGATCGCCGCCGGCGAGGTGATCGAGCGGCCGGCCTCGGTGGTCAAGGAGCTCGTGGAAAACAGCCTCGACGCGGGCGCGCAGCGCATCGACGTCGACGTCGAGCACGGCGGAGTGGGGCTGGTGCGGGTGCGCGACGATGGCCGCGGAGTCGCCGCGGCGGAGCTGCCCATGGCGCTGGCCCGGCACGCGACCAGCAAGATCGCCTCGCTCGATGATCTGGAGACGGTCACCACGCTTGGCTTTCGCGGCGAGGCGCTGCCCTCGATCGGCTCGGTGTCGCGGCTGCGGATCACGTCACTCGCCGAGGGCGCGCCGCAGGGCGCGGAAATCATGGTGGACGGCGGGCTCGTCAGCCCGGTGCGCCCGGCGGCGCACCCGCCCGGCACCAGCATCGAAGTGCGCGACCTGTTTTTCAATGTCCCGGCGCGGCGCAAGTTCGTGCGCAGCGATGCCACCGAGCTCACGCACATCGCAAGGCTGATGGAGCGCCTTGCGCTGTCGCGCTTTGACGTGAGTTTCCGGCTGCGCCACGGCCCGCGCCTGCTCCTTTCGGCACCCGCGGTGAGCGGTGCGGACGCGGAAGCCGGGCGGCTCGAGGCGGTGATGGGAACGGATTTCCCCCCGGCAGCGGTGCCGGTGAGGCACGCGGCGGGGCCGGTCATGCTGTCCGGCTGGGTGGGGCTGCCCACCCGCTCGCGCGCGCAGCCGGACCAGCAGTTCTGGTTCGTCAATGGCCGTAGCGTGCGCGACCGCCTGCTGATGAACGCCGTGCGCCTGGCGTACCGCGACGTTCTCTACCACGGCCGGCACGCCGCCTACGTCCTGTACCTGACACTCGACCCGCGGCTCGTGGACGTGAACGCGCATCCGGCCAAGCTCGAAGTGCGCTTCCGCGACAGCCGCCAGATTCATGATTTTGTGTTTCGAGCGGTGGAGCGGGCGCTCGCCGACACCAAACCGAACCTCGCCGCTGCGCCGGCCATGGGCGCCGTGGGCGCCGTGGGCGTGCCCGGCGCTCTGCCCGGTGCGCTCCCGGTCGGGCGCTCGCACACGCTGCCGTTGTATGAGCCGGCGCGCGACCCGTGGGCTATCGGCGCGCTGGTGCGCGAGGCGTCCGCGCCACAGCGGTCGGCGGTTCCCGAGGCTTGCGCGGACCAGCAGCCTCTCGGCGCCGCGCTCGCCCAGCTGCACGGGGTCTACATTCTCGCGCAAAACCGCGAGGGGCTCGTCCTCATCGACATGCACGCCGCGCATGAGCGCGTCCTGTACGAGAAATTCAAGGCCGAGCGGGCCCGCGCCGCGCCCGCCTCGCAGCACCTGATCGAGCCGCTGGTGATAGACCTCAAGGGGCACGAGCTGTCGGCACTGCTGGAGCGGCGCGCACCCTGGGAACAGGCGGGGTTCGAGATCGACGCGCTCGGCCCCACGCAACTGGCGATTCGCCGGGTTCCTGCGCTGCTCGACTCCGGGGACGTCCGCCAGATCGTGAGCTCGCTGGTGCGGGATCTGGCGCTCGACGCCGACTCGCATCACTTGGAGGGCGCGGCCGACCGCTTCCTCGGTGCACTCGCCTGCCGCACCGCGATCCATGCGCACCGCCGCCTCACCCTGCCGGAGATGAACGCCCTGTTGCGGCAGATGGAGGCCACCGAGCGCGCCAACCAGTGCAATCACGGCCGCCCGACCTGGACGCGCCTCAGCTTGCAGCAGCTCGATCAGCTGTTCCTGCGGGGACGCTGAATGCGGGGCGGCGCGCCCCCGGAGGAGCGTCTGCCGGTGTATCTGCTCACCGGGCCGACCGGCGCGGGCAAGACCGACTGGGCCATCCGGCTGGCCGAGAGCGTCCCGGTCGAGATCGTGAGCGTGGACTCGGCGCTGGTGTACCGGGGCCTGGATGTCGGTACC
>JBOIAH010000072.1:0-6827 GCA_050739055.1 Steroidobacteraceae bacterium
GCTCAAAGGTTGAGCTCGGCGCCGGGACCCTGACGCTCGGAGACTACAAGTTCGTCAAGAGCCATTAGGCGGGCGAAATGCCCGGCTGGTGCGTCAATTCTTGAGATGCGCGTCGAGCCACTCAAACACGGTGTGATACCACTGCAGGCGCGGGACGGCCGGGCGCGGCAGGTAGCAGGCGAGCAACCAGGCAGCGGGACGGGGATTCAGTCGCACGGGAACTTCCGTTTTGTCATTCTTCAGCCGACCTCGTCGCTGGCGATGATCCACGGCTCGGCGCGCGCGGCCTGCAGCCACTCCTGCAGCGCGCCATCCTCGAGCACGCTCGCCATGTGGAGCCGGCGCTGTCCGCGCTCTTCAGGCAGGCAGCGCCCGGCCGCGCGTCTCGACCACCACGAAGCGCGCGACCAGCGCGGCGGCGAGCGGCACCACGGCGAGCCACAACAGCACCCGCATGATCGCCGCACTCGAGCCGCCCGCGGCGGCGGACACGAGCCCGACAAGAAGCGGGCCGAAGGCGGCGAGCACCCGTCCGGTGTTGTAGCAGAAGCCCGCACCCGTGGCCCGCAGGCGCGCCGGGAACAGCTCCGGCAGATAGAACGTGAAGGCGCCGAAGACCCCGTACACCCCCGCGCCGACCAGGAACAGCATGGCGAGCCGCGTCTGCAGCGCGAGGTCCAGGCCGAAGGTCGCGAACAGGGCGAGCGCGGAGAACAGGAAATACGCGATGAACATCGGACGGCGGCCGAGCAGCCGCGCGAGCGGCACCGCGGCGAACGCGCCGACGAGCCCGCCGATACTGAAGGCGTTGGAGGCGCGCGCCTGCAGCGCCGCGGCGAGTGCCTGCAGCTGCGGGGCGCCCAGGCCCGAGTGCTGCGCCTGCTCGGCGGCGAGCGTGCTGCCGAGCAGCGGCAGGAACGCGTTGCACGCCCACCAGGTGAGTATGGCGATGATCGCCACGAACAAGCCTCCCAGAGTGGCCGCGCGCAGCCCGGGCGCAAACAGCTCGCGCGGAGTCGAAGGCCGGGTAGGCGCGCGGCTCGCCTCCCATGCGGCGCTCTCGCGCAGCAACAGCCGTATTGCGAAAGCGACCACCACCGGCAGAAGTCCCGCGAGGAACACGTAGCGCCAGGAGGTCTGTGGCTCCCCCGCGAACCACACGCCGGCGATCAGGTAGTTCACGAAGCCTGCCAGCACGGCGCCGAGCGGCGAGGAAGTCTGCAGGATGACCCCAGCCTCCACGCGCCGGCTCTCCGGCACCCCTTCCGCGACCAGTGCGGCTCCGATACCCCATTCCCCGCCGATGCCGAGGCTGGCGAACGCGCGGCACAGGATGAGCTGCCAGAGGCTGGTGACCAGCGCGCACGAGGCCGTTCCGACCGCGTAGATCGCGATGGTGGCGAACAGCGCGCGCTTGCGTCCGATGCGGTCGGAAACCCAACCGAACAGCACCCCGCCCGCCGCCCAGCTCACCAGCAATGTCGAGGTAATGGCGCCGGTCCAGAACACCGCGGCGGCGTGCGCGGCGCGTGAGCCGGGCGCGAGGTGCAGCAGCGCCGGGATGCAGTTGGGCGCGACGAAGTTGAAGAGCAGGGCGTCGTAGACGTCGAAACCCCAGCCCGCCCAACCGGCCGCGACGACCAGCCACTGATAACCGGAGAGGCCGAGAACCCCGGCGTGTGAGCCAGTTAACGAACTCGTTCGCAACAGTTCCCCCGGGTCACTGTTAGCACTGTGCAGCCCGCGCTGCCAGCGCATTAGCGCGGCAGTTTGCGCCTGATCGGCGCAGCGCGTCACGGAATCGCCGCGGCGCTGGGGGGAACCTGTAGTCGGCTTAGGTCTTCCAACAAGTCAGGAGGCGCGAAGACGATGAGCGAGGATGCCGAGCGCGTAGTGCCGGTCGCGAGCCTGCGGGAGTTCTTCAGGGATACGCTGCAAAGCGCGCTCGCGAGGCAACGCCTCGCGGTCGAGGATCAGACGGAGCACTACGTGGTGAATCTCCTCACCCTGTTCGCGCGCTCCGAGGCCCTCTATGACGGCACGCCCGCCGGCGCGCGGCCCAAGCCCCTGGTCGTCATGCTGTGCGAGGCGCTCGAGGCGTCGTCCCTCGCCGAGCACAACCGCGCCCTGCAGCGCCTCGGGGACGTGTCACTGTTCATCGCCGGATTCTTCCCGCACAGCTTCGCGGTGAAGCTGATCGACATCGACTATCACATCGCGATGGGAGGCCGGGCCTACGGCACTCTCGCGCAGACCGTCCCGCAGGGCGCCGGAAGGGTGCTCGCCGCGGTGTTTGCCGAGTTGTCGCAGAAATTCCAGCCCATGGTGGATGCGCTCAACGACATCAGCGACGGCCCGTGCCGCCACTCGGACCAGGACATCCTGCGGCTGTACGAAATCTGGCTCAAGACCGGAAGCCCGCGCTGTTACGGCATTCTCAAGCGCCTGGGGGTAACCCCGACCCCCGCCGGCGGCGGCAGCGGCTTTGCACACTGAGACGCCCTTGTTGCTGTCGCGGCTGCAGGCGCTCATCGGCGGCATCTACGACGTGAGCATCGCTTACGACGTTTACGATTTTCTGGTCACCGACCGCAGCTGCCTGCCGCCGGCGGCGCATGCCGGCGCAGCCGATGAGGAGCTGCTCGTCGCGCAGAGCGCCGACGGGGCCGAGGTGGAGCTGTCGCTGTACCTGGATCCGGCGCTGCTCGCGCGGCTTGCGTGCGCCGATCCGCTCGTGCGGCTGCACGCGGGCAACGTGGCCGACTACTGGACCGCGCTCGAGGGCGTGAGCCACTTCCTGTACCTCGCCTGGAACGCCGGCCACGACAAGCCGGTATCGCTGCTGGAGCTGGAGATGCAGGCGGAGGTGGACAAGTACATCGCGAGCTATTGGATCATGCGGCGCCAGTACCCGCGGCATTTTCCGGCCGAGCTGCGCCGCGTGTTGTTCGAGCGCACGCGCATCGACCCGCGCCTCGCTCAGGGCCGGCAGCGCCTCTACGGGGAGGCGAGCCGCTACGCCGAGAGATTCTGCCGGCGGCTCGAGCACCGCCTGGGGAGCGCGGGCAGCGGGGAGGGCAACCAGCGGCACAACGAGGTGCTCGCGGAACTGCGGCGATTTTACCGCTTGACCAACGCGCGCAAGCGCTCGCACATCGAGCGCAGCTCCTGAGGGGGCACGGAGCGACCGCAGGCGCTCAAGCGCTCAAGCCGCCGTCGCTCTCCTCGCCGCCGCCGCCGTTGCGCTTGCGCTCCTCGAGCTCGCGCATCATCTTGATCCACTCGGAGAGCTTGCGCAGGTCGGTACGCGTGGTGTTGCCGGTCCTGCTCGAGGAGCGCGCCGCACGCCGCGCGTACGGATCGTAACTCTGGTCGTTCTGCAGCGTGAGTTTGTGCTCGCCGAGGACCTCGAGCACCGGACGCTCGTAGTCGGCCGGCGCGTCGCGCCAGCTCACCGAGGCGTTGCCACGCTCGTCATGCACGACCTTGCCTATCCGGCGGCGCTCGGCTTCCGCCGCGCCGCCCGGTGTCCCCTGGATCAGTGTTTTCTTGGTTGAATTGTCCACAGATTATGGTGCCAACGCGCGCAGCGCCTCCTGCACGCGCAGCGTACCCGGGTACGCCGTGGGCGTTCTGCGAGATCGGTCACGGATCATCCGGCGCGGGAGTGGTGCGCTTGTGCAAAGCGCGCGCGCAGCAGCCCGATGACCGTCTTGCTGTCGGTGATGGTGCCGGCGAGCGCCCACTCGCACGCGGTGTCGATTGGCAGCCAGTGAATCTCGATCACTTCGGCGCGCTCGTGCGCCGTCGCGGCGGGCCCGATCCCCGTGGCCAGGAACAGGTGCAGCACTTCCGTGAACACACCCGGTGACGACCAGCAGCTGCCCAGCTCCTGCCAGTGGCGGGCGCTCACGCCGGCCTCCTCGGCGAGCTCACGCCGCGCGGTGTCACGCGGCGGCTCGCCGGGCTCGAGCTTTCCCGCCGGCAGCTCCCACAGCCAGCCTCCGGCCGCGTATCGGTACTGGCGCAGCAGGCATACGCGCTGCCGGTCATCGATGGCGACCGCCGCCGCGCCCCCGGGATGGTGCACGATCTCGAGCGCGACCTGCTGCCCGTTGGGAAGCAGCACTTCGTCGGTGGTCACGCTGACGATGCGGCCGGTGAACTGGACGGTCTGGCGGGCGGGCTTCATGCAGCCCATCGTAACCGCACGCGGGCGTTGCCGGCAGCCGTGCGAGGGATGTTGGTGACGGGTATAGTCGGCGCGCCAATGCCCATCACCGCGCATCTGGAGAAGCTCAACGCGCCGCAGCGCAAGGCGGTCACGCATGGCGAGCCGCTCGCCGAGCAGGGCTTCGCTGCCGGCCCGCTGCTGATCGTGGCCGGCGCCGGCACCGGCAAGACCGACACGCTCGCGCACCGGGTCGCGCACCTGGTGATCCACGGCGTCGACCCCGCGCGCATACTGATGCTGACCTTCACGCGGCGCGCGGCGGCGGAAATGCGCCGCCGGGCGCACGAGATCACCAAGAAGGCGCTCAACGACGTGCTCGGCGGCAACAGCCGGTCGATCGCGCAGCGCCTGAGCTGGGCGGGCACCTTCCATTCCATCGGCAATCGCCTGCTGCGCCACTACGCCTCCCACTTGCAGATCGATCCGCACTTCAGCGTGATCGATCGCGGCGACGCGGCGGATCTGCTGGACAGTCTGCGCCAGGAGCTGGGGCTGGCGGCGCGCGAGCAGCGTTTCCCGCGCAAGGACACCTGCCTGCAGATCTATTCCCACCGCGTCAACACGCGCTGCGCCCTCAAGGAGACACTCGAGACGCACTATTCCTGGTGCACCCAGTGGGAGGAGGAGCTCACCGCACTGTACCGCGCCTACGTCGAACAGAAGCAGCACGCCAACCTGCTCGACTACGATGACCTGCTGCTGTACTGGCACGGGATGATGGCCGAGCCGCGGCTTGCGCAGCACATCGGCGCGCACTTCGATCACGTGCTGGTGGACGAATACCAGGACACCAACCGTCTGCAGGCCGAGATCCTGCACTTCATGAAGCCCGACGGGGCGGGCCTGGCGGTGGTCGGCGACGACGCCCAGGCGATCTATTCGTTCCGTGCCGCCGCGGTGGAGAACATCCTGGGCTTTGCGGAGGCGTTCCAGCCGCGCGCCGCGGTGGTCACGCTGGCGCAGAACTACCGCTCGACCCAGCAGGTGCTGGACGTCGCCAACGCGGTGATGGCGGAGGCGCCGCGCCAGCACCGCAAGTACCTGCTGTCGATCCGCGGTCAGGGCGCGCGGCCGCGCATCGTCACCGTGGAGGAGCTGCTGACCCAGGCCGAGTACGTGTGCTCGGAGGTGCTGCGGCGGCGCGAGGCGAACGTGCCGCTCAGGCGCCAGGCGGTGCTTTTCAGGAGCGCAAGTCACAGCGACGTGCTCGAAGTGGAGCTCGCGAAGCGCAAGATCCCGTTCGTGAAGTACGGGGGACTGAAGTTCCTCGAGGCCGCGCACGTCAAGGACCTGCTGGCCGTGCTGCGCTGGGCCGACAATCCGCGCAACACCCTCGCGGCGTTTCGCGTGATCCAGCTGCTGCCGGGCATGGGGCCGATCAATGCGCGCGCTGCGCTCGAGCATCTGGAGGCCGGCGGGCATTCGTTCGAGTCGCTCAAGGCCTTCCAGCCGCCGCCGCCTGCGCAGATCGACTGGCGGCGGCTCATCGAGCTGATGGTGGCGCTGGCCGACCCGCAGCGGCAGTGGCTCGGCCAGGTACACCAGGTACGCGAGTGGTACCGCAGGCACTTCGAGCGCCTGTACGAGCACTTCCATACGCGGCTCGGAGATCTCGAGCAGCTCGAACACCTGTCCGGTCAGTACCCGTCGCGCGAGCGGTTCATCACCGAGCTGACGCTCGATCCACCGAATGCCACCAGTGATCTCGCCGGCCAGCCGGCGCTCGACGAGGACTACCTGGTGCTGAGCACGATTCACTCGGCCAAGGGCATGGAGTGGGACACGGTCTACGTGCTCAACGTCGTGGACGGCAGCTTTCCGTCGGAGTTCTCCACCGGCAGACCTGAGCTCATCGAGGAGGAGCGGCGGCTGCTGTACGTCGCGATGACGCGCGCCCAGAACGACCTGCTGCTGGTGGTGCCGCTGAAATTCCACCTCACCCACCAGGCCCGGCAGGGGGACGCGCACGTGTATGGGGGCCGCAGCCGCTTCATCACCGAGAAGGTGCTCAAGAGCCTGGAGCCGGCGACCTTCCAAGGGTCCACGCTCGGCAGCGGGGAGGACCTGCAGCAGAGCGGCGCGCCGCCGCTGACCGTCGACGTCGGCGCGCGCCTGCGGGATATGTGGTAGCGGGGCGGGCTACTTGACCGGCTTCACGAACTTGAGCGTGAAGCGGTCGCTCTCGCCGATCGCCGCGTACTTGTCGCGATCCTCATCGCCCAGGCGGTAGGTCGGCGGCAGCGTCCACACCCCCTGCTCGTAGTCCTTGGTGTCCTTCGGGTTGGCGTTGACCTGGGATTTCGCCACCAGCCTGAAGCCCTGCGCTTCGATCAGCTTGATCGCGTAGTCCTCGTTCACGTAGCCGCTCTTGGCCTTGGGATCCTGCGGCAGCGCCGGATTGCCGCGATGCTCGGTGACACCCAGCACCCCGCCCGGCTTGAGCGCCTTGTACATGCTGGCGAAGGCCTGGGCCGCGGCGCCGCGCGCCATCCAGTTATGGATGTTGCGGAAGGTGAGGACCATGTCGAGCGTGCCGGGGGGCACGACGTCCGAGCCATCCAGGGCAAACGTCACCACCGACGCGCGCCCGTAC
>JBOIAH010000073.1:0-2400 GCA_050739055.1 Steroidobacteraceae bacterium
TGATCTGCTCGACGAGCTCGCAATCCCCGGCCTCCAACACCGTGTTCGGGTCGAGCCGCAGGTCGACCCGCTTCCAGTGTGCCGGGACCGTGGTGGCCGTCGCGTCGTCGGCCTTCGGCGGCGCCAGTACATTCATCTTGATGGCGACGCCCGGGAACGGGTCGGGTCTGCCCGTGGACGCCGAGCATCCCGATTCGCGCACCTGCAGATCCTTGCGGGCGCCCAGGTCGAGCAGCGCCTGCCTCACCTTGGCCTGCAACCCGTCGCAGGAGTAGTGGCTGGTAAAGCCCATGAAGACGAAACGCAGCTCTCTGGGCGTCCATACCGCAGACTCCGGGTGCCCGGCGCCCGCAGCTGCCGGGTTGGGCGGGTCCGCAGCGGCCCCCGCCGACAGGCTCAGAAACAACGCCGCGGCGGCCATCACAGCCGCACGGCCGGGTCCAGAATTGAGGACACCCATGACTTCCTCCGCAGTCGCGAAGTCGCGCCGATCATTAGACGCGATCTGACCCCCGCTGTTCCAGCCTGTCCAGCGCGCGGCACGGGGGCGCCGTTCCCGCGCCGCGGGCGCGGGCGTAGCTGGGGGCGACTGCGGCGCCGCCGGTAGCTCAGCCGCGCAGGTTCTGCCTGAAGAACCCGACGGTGCGCTCCCAGGCGAGCTTGGCGGCAGCCGCATCGTAGCGGGGTGTGGTGTCGTTGTTGAACCCGTGCTGCACGCCCGGGTAGATGAACACCTGATAGCGCACCCCGGCGGCCTTGAGCGCGCGCTCGTACGCCGGCCATCCCGCGTTGATCCGCTCGTCCGCCCCCGCGTAGTGCAGCATCAGGGGCGCCTTGATGTGCGCGGTGTCCTGCGCCGTCGGCTGCGGCCCGTAGAAGGGCACCGCCGCGGCCAGATCCGCAATGCGGGTGGCGAGGAAGTTGGCGATCCCGCCGCCGTAGCAGAAGCCCACCACCCCGATGCGCCCGTTACCGCCGTGCAGGTGTTTCAGGTAGTCGGCCGCGGCGAGAAAGTCGTTGCGGGTCTTCGCCTGATCGAGCTTCCCGAAGAGCTCCCGCGCCTTGTCTTCGTCTCCCGGATACCCGCCGAGCGGGAACAGCGCGTCCGGGGCGAGCGCGATGAAGCCCTCGAGCGCCACGCGCCGCGCGATGTCCTCGATGTGGGGATTGAGGCCGCGATTCTCGTGCACGACCAGGACCGCCCCGAGCTTGCCCTTCGCATGGGCGGGCTTCACGAGGTAAGCGCGCACCGTGCCGTAGCCCTGGAGCGAGGGAAACTCGACGTGACTTATCTTCAGGCGCGCGTCATCCGGTGCAACCTGCTGCGCGTCCGCAAAACGCGGCGACAGCGCCGCGAGCAGCGCTTCGGCGGTCATGCCGGCGACGGCATAGTGCGCCGCGGACTTCAGAAACTCCCGGCGCGGAATCGCACCGTGCACATAGCCATCGAAGAGTCGCAGGACGTCCGGATGAAAGTCCTCAGCCGTCGTGCGTGCCATGTCAGCCCCTTCATGCTGCGCGGAAGCTGTGTCCCGCCCGAAGCGCTCCGGGCCGCCGCAGTGTACTCCCGGTGCGGCCGCGCGAGATGCGGCCACAAACGAAAGCGCCGCCCGAAGGCGGCGCTTGCAGTTCAAGCCGGCGTCCCGAAGTGGACATAACCAGGGACATGATTCCCGGGGCCAGCAAGAACTGGCGCTGGGACCGGGACCGAAGGGGCGGCAGCGCGCCGCGTTTCAGCTACCGGCCGCGCGCCAGCGCCTCAAGCACTTCCATGAGCGCCCACGCGAGCCCAATCGCCACCACGAACTGGAACAGCTCCGGCGCGGGCATGAAGTTCGCTACGAGAAGCGGTACGCCCCCCAGCAGAAGGACCGCCTTGAGAATCCTCCAAAGCCGGCGCGGTTTTGCGGCCCGCGCGGGCTGCACGGCGGACGAAACCACCGGCTCGCACGCCGCGATTGCGGCAAACCAGCACAGGAGGCCGCCCGCCACCACCAGAATCGCGTCGAGTACGTCCATGCCCTCATCGTGCGCTCAGCCGGCGGCGCGCGCGCGTCGGGATGCAAATTCCTACGATGCGCTCACACTGAGAGATTACTTATTCAGTCGCGGGCCGAGGCCAGGCGTTGCCGCGCTGGCAATCCCCGAAATAAGTACGCCTTTTTCGAAGCTGCTCGCAGCGGCGAGTACGGTGGCAAGCACGACGGTTGCGCTGGTCGGCAAGGCGAATCGAGCGGACTACGCGAAGCCGCGTCTGGTGATTGCCCAATTAGACCGTCTGGCGCCGCAGGTTCAATCGGCGAAGCAGTTGCGCGTTGGAAGCAACGATGATGGTCTAAATGCACATCGCGACCGCCACGACACTCATCGGGAGATCAAACCCCCAACGGACGAGAAGAC
>JBOIAH010000074.1:0-3648 GCA_050739055.1 Steroidobacteraceae bacterium
CGTGGCGCCCGTGGCTCCCGCGCCGCCCGCGTCCGCGGTGGCCGCGGCCCCGGCTGCCGTCGCCGCTCTCGAACCCGCCACCGGCGGAGGCGGGAGCGCCGCGCGCAGCGATCTCGCTCCCATCGACGAGCCGGGATTTTCACGTGCGCACGCCGGACCCTCGGTACGCAAGTTCGCGCGCGAGTTGGGCGTTGATCTCGCACACGTGACGGGACACGGCTTCAAGGGCCGGATCACCCACGAGGACGTCAAGGGATTCGTCAAGCGCGCGCTCGCCTCGGGGGGGCCGCCCGCCCGGCCGGCCCTGCCCGCGCTTCCGGTGGTCGACTTCACGCAGTTCGGACCCACACAGATCCAACCGCTGTCGCGCATCCAGCGCATCTCCGGCCCGCGCCTGCTGCTAAGCTGGGTCAACGTTCCGCACGTCACCCAGTTCGACGAGGCGGACATCACCGAGCTCGAGGAGCTGCGCGCGAGTCTCAAGGACAAGGCGCAGGCGGCCGGCGTCAAGCTGACGCCGCTCGCCTTCATCATGCGCGCCTGCGTGAAGGCGCTGCAGGAATTTCCCCGCTTCAACTCCGCGCTCGACGCGGACGGAGCGAACCTCATCGTTCGCAAGTACATAAACATGGGATTTGCGGCCGATACTTCCCACGGACTCGTGGTGCCGGTGGTGCGCGACGCCCACCGCAAGGACATCTATGAGCTTGCGCGCCAGCTTGGGGCTCTGTCCGAGAAGGCACGCGCCGGCAAGCTCCCCCCGCTGGACATGCAGGGCGGCTGTTTCACCATCTCGAGCCTGGGCGGTATCGGCGGCACGGCCTTCACGCCCATCATCAACTCGCCGGAGGTGGCGATCCTCGGGGTATCGCGCTCGAGCATGCGGCCGATATATCGCGAGGGGAAGTTCGTGCCGCGCCTGATGTTGCCGCTGTCGCTGTCCTACGATCACCGCGTGATAGATGGGGCTATGGCGGCGCGCTTCACGACCTGGCTCGCCCACGCGCTCGGCGAGCCGCGCGCGCTCCTCGAGGCGGTGCTGTGAGCCGCGCCGAGCTCACGATCCCCGACCTCGGCAGTTTCCATGACGTAGAGGTCGTCGACGTGCTGGTGAAGGCCGGCGACGCCGTCGAGATCGACACGCCGCTCATCACGCTCGAGACCGACAAGGCCTCGATGGATGTGCCGGCGACCACCGCCGGGACCATCAGCGAAGTACTCGTGAAGCGCGGTGACAAGGTATCCAAGGGCGCGCTGATCGCGCGCCTCGACAGCGGCGCACCGGCACCGACGCCGGCCGCGAGGCAGCCCGCAGCGCCGGGCGCGCGGGATACCGTCATACAACCCGCGCCGGCCGCGCGCGCCGAGGGCAACGGCGACACCGTACGGATGCCGGCGCCGAAAGCCGGCCCAGCCGGGCGTGCGAGCGCGGATTTCAACCGCGCGACGGACCTGCTGGTGTTCGGCGCCGGACCCGGGGGCTACACGGCGGCGTTCCGCGCCGCGGACCTCGGGCTCAAGGTGACGCTGGTGGAGCGCTGGCCGGAGCTCGGCGGAGTGTGCCTGAACGTCGGCTGCATCCCTTCCAAGGCGCTGCTGCACGCGGCCAAGGTCATCGAGGACGCGGATGAGATGAGCGAGCGGGGCGTCGCCTTCGCGGCGCCCGAGATCGACCTGGCGCGGCTGCGCTCGTGGAAAACCTCGGTGGTGCGCAAGCTCACCGGGGGCTTGAAGGTGCTGGCGAAGCAGCGCAAGGTCGAGGTAGCGCCGGGCACCGGGCGCTTTGTGAGCGCCAACGTGCTCGAAGTGATGGGCGCCAGCGGCTCGCAGCGCATCCGTTTCGAACAGTGCATCATCGCCGCGGGCTCCGAGCCCATCCGCCTGCCGGGGCTGCCGGCAGATCCGCGCATTCTCGACTCGAGCGACGCGCTGGAGTTGCCGGAGTTCTCGGGCGGCTTGCTGGTGGTGGGCGGCGGCATCATCGGTCTCGAGATGGCCTGCGTGTTCGATGCGCTCGGCACGCGGGTGAGCGTCGTGGAGCTGACACCGCAACTCATGCCCGGCTGCGATCCGGACCTGGTCCGGCCCCTCGAGCGGCGCATCCGTTCACGCTATGAGCAGATCCTGCTCGGGACGCGAGTGGCGGGTGTCGAGGCGCAGCCCGCCGGCTTGCGCGTGAGCTTCGCGGGCGACAAGGCGCCCGCGCCGCAGACCTTCGAGCGGGTGCTGGTGGCGGTGGGCCGCGTGCCGAACGGGCGCTCGATCGGCGCGGAGCTCGCCGGAGTGACGGTGACCGAGCGCGGCTTCATTCCGGTCGATCGACAGATGCGCACCAACGTGGCGCATATCTTCGCAGTCGGCGACATCGCCTCCGCGCCGATGCTGGCGCACAAGGCCATGCACGAGGGCAAGGTCGCCGCCGAAGTCGCCGCCGGTCACAAGCGGGCCGCGGATTGGCGCGTGATTCCTTCGGTCGCCTACACCGACCCGGAGATCGCCTGGGTGGGGCTTACGGAGACCGACGCGCGTGCCAACGGCACGGCCTTCCACAAGGGCAGTTTCCCCTGGGTGGCGAACGGACGCTCGCTGTCGCTCGGTCGCGAGGAGGGCCTGACGAAGCTGCTGTTCGATCCCGACAGCCGCCGGCTGCTGGGCGGCGGCATCGTCGGCAGCAACGCCGGTGAGCTGATCAGCGAGGTCGCACTCGCGGTGGAAACCGGCTGCGACGCCGAGGACATCGGACTTACGATTCATCCGCATCCGACCCTGACCGAAACGGTGGCCGGGGCCGCGGAAGCCTTCGCCGGCACGCTGACCGATCTGTATATGCCGAAGAAGAAGTAGCTCTTGCACAGGCGCCGCGCCGCTGCGGCGTGCGGTTACCGGCGCGGGGCGGGCGGGCGTCGCGCGCCGGCGCGCGTCTTGTGAGGGTAGCCGCACAGGTCGCGGATGATGCAGGCCGGACAGTGCGGCGCGCGCGCCGTGCACACGTACCGGCCGTGCAACAGCAGCCAGTGATGCGCGTCCTTCCTGAATTCGGGCGGGGTGTTCGCGGTGAGTCCCGCTTCCACCGCGCGCGGGTTCCTGCCCGGCGCGAGTCCGGTGCGGTTGGCGACCCGGAAGATATGGGTATCGACGGCGATCTCGAGCTGTCCGAACACCATGTTGAGGATGATGCTGGCGGTCTTGCGGCCCACGCCCGGCAGCGCCTCGAGCGATTCGCGGTCTCCGGGGACGGTTCCGCCGTGCAGTTCCAGCAGCTGCCGGGAGAGTGCCACGAGGTTCGCGGCCTTGGTGTTGTACAGGCCGACCGCGCGGATGTACGGCTTCACGCCCGCGACGCCGAGTGTGGCAATCCCCGCCGGGGTGTTCGCCAGCGGGAACAGCAGGCGCGTGGCGGCGTTGACGCTCTTGTCGGTGGTATGCGCCGACAGCATCACCGCGACCAGCAACTCGAACGGCGAGCCGTGCAGCAGCTCGGTGGTCGGCGCCGGGTTTGCGGCTCGCAACCGGCGGTACAGGGCTCGGCGTGTGGCGGGGTGCATGCTACGGCGGGGCCTGCTTGCGCGCCGCCACGAGTGCTTCCTGCCGTTGCCTGCGCCGTGTGAGGCGCGCGCCGCGGGCGTCGAAGCGCGCGCGGTTCTCGCG